>JAGAOS010000003.1 GCA_017623575.1 Clostridia bacterium | reverse complement strand
GAATTATATCATATTACGACAAATACTGCAACAAAAAACCGCCTCGAAAGGCGGTCTTAATGTTTTATGATTACTTAAAATAACGGTTGAGAAGTCCCTCAAAAGCCTTACCGTGTCGAGCTTCATCACGAGCCATTTCGTGAACGGTATCGTGGATAGCGTCTAGGCCTAACTCCTTAGCAAGCTTTGCAAGCTCGTTTTTGCCGTAGGTAGCGCCGTTTTCGGCCTCTACACGAACGGTTAAATTCTCTTTGGTGCTGGGGCTTACAACCTCGCCTAAAAGCTCGGCAAATTTTGCTGCATGCTCAGCCTCTTCCAAAGCGGCTTTTTCCCAGTAAAGACCGATTTCGGGATAACCCTCTCTATGTGCGGCTCTTGCCATTGCAAGGTACATACCAACCTCGGTACATTCACCCATAAAGTTCTCTCTAAGACCGTCAATAATTCTCTGGTCAACGCCCTTTGCAATGCCGATTACATGCTCTGCTGCCCAGCCCATTTCTTCTTCCTGAAGCTTGAACTTGGTATCGGGAGCCTTACAAATGGGGCACTCTGCAGGTGCGCTGTCACCCTCATGAACATATCCGCAAATTAAACATACATACTTTTTCATAAATTAAAATCCTCCAAAATTTTTAATTTTATTTTAATATATATGAACCGTTACTGCATTTTAGATTTACAGCAATCGGAACATTTACCGTAAAAAACAATATTGTGATTTTCAATTTCTGCGCCGGTGTGATTGGCGCTTTTTTTTGTGAAGTCATCCACAAAGGGTATATCCAAATCAACTATCTGCCTGCAAGCGGTGCAACACAGGTGGGGATGCGGCTCACAGGTGGCATCATAATGCTCACTGCCGTCAAAGGCTTTAAAGGCTAATATATCGCCCGATGCGCTTAGCTCCGAAAGATTTCGGTAGACCGTGCCAAGGCTTATATTAGGTATTGCTTCCCGCGCCCTTTCATATATTGTAGTAGCGTTTGGATGGAGCTTTGTGGAACGCAAAATTTCTAAAACTACTTCTCGTTGCTTTGAATATCGTTTCATCTCCTTAGCTCCTTAAATCTAAATAGTAATTGTTACTGTTATTATAATAGCAGATGCTTGGCAATTTGTCAAGTGTTTTTTAAAAATTTTTTTAAAATTTAATTTACCAAATCTAAAGCAAGCAGAATAATTGCTTTTTAAATCACATCTTGCCAACATTTGGACTATTCCGTATACCTTAATTATATGGTAAAATAATGGGGAGTTATTTTCAAAAGCAAATGACTCCCCATTATTTTTTAAAAGTGAGGTGAAACATTGAAAAAAATGTTATCAGTTTTTCTTACATTTGTTTTTATGCTGATTTTGCTTGCAAATCCCATAGAATCCTCAGCGGCAACCGTTTCCTCCAAGGCGGGCGCTGTTTCGATTACTAATGGAACATTAAATGTAAGAAAAACCGCATCCAAAAGCGGTGAAATAATTTCATCACTTAAAAAGAACTCCTACATTACACTGATTTCAAAATCGGGTGAATGGTGGCGGGTGGAATACGGCGCAAACAAATACGGATACTGCCACTCAGATTACATTAAACAGTTAAGCGGTACCGCCAAAACGGTTAAGCTTACCTCGGGTACTCTTAATGTGCGAAGCGGTGGGGGTACATCATATTCCAGAATAGGCTCCCTTGCAAACGGCAAAATAATTATTGAGCTTTCTGCCCAAAACGGTTGGAGCAGAATTTTGTTTGACGGAACCAAAACGGGGTATGTAAGCTCTAAATATCTTGCTTTGGCATCGGGCACAGGCAATGTAGCTACATACCCTGCCATAAAGCTGAATGTACCTGATTTTAAACAGTATGACAGCAGGTGGGCAAATGTAAAAATTGGTTCCTCAGGCAAAACGATTTCGCAAATCGGCTGTGCCACCACTGCCATTGCAATGGTTGAATCCTTTAGAACGGGTAGTACAGTTTACCCAAATGCTATGGTCAAAAAACTAAGCTATACATCCTCCGGCAGCGTTTATTGGCCAAGCTATTATACTGTGGTTACAACCAACGCCAATTATCTTAACAAAATTTATAATCAGTTAAAAAGCGGCAAGACCGTTCTTATGGGCGCAAAAAACAAATATGGTGGTCAGCATTGGGTTGTGATTACGGGCTTTAAGGGGGGAGCGTCCCTTACTACATCCAACTTTACAATTAATGACCCCGGCTCCAAAACGCGCACCACCCTCAGCGCCTTTTTAGCCGAGTACCCAAACTTTTATAAATATTTTTATTATTAGTTAAAATAATATTTGCAAATTAATATCACTTAAAAATGGTGTTTCTGCAGCAAAGCGGAAACACCGTTTTTTTATTTTATAGCCTGATTCATAACGGCTGATTTTTCATTTGTTACAATACTGTAACCGCCTAAATACTTGACTTTTTGGTAGAAAAATGTATAATACAAATATAGATTTTCTGAGCCAAAAATAGGTTTAGTATGCGTAAAAAATCCACCCGCAATATATTGTGGAATTTTTAAAAATAAGCGTTCGAAGGAGGTTTCAAAAAATGCTTGGATGGGTGCTTTTTAATGATAAAGATTTATGGCTTCGTTTTACAATGTCTGCCGCAAGCTCGGTAGAAAAAACGCCCTATGCCCTTGGTGGCGCCATTACCGATTTTACAGCCGTAAGTCCTCAGATTTCCGAAAAACTTTTTTTAATACTTCGCAAAAAATTCGTAACCGATGTTTCGGGTAGAATTGATACACCAACAATGGGTGCTTATGTTCCTTTCCTTCGCAAGGCACTTGAAACCAATCCATATTTATTTATATACCTTAAATTTTATGCCGAATGTTTGATCTTAAGCTGTAGCAACCGCGATGCTCTTGGGGATGTACTGCGCAATTTTTTGTGTGAGGATGTTGCAAACGAGTTTTTACCCGATATGCTACTCACCAACGATGCCGACCAAACCGCCGAATGGCTGGGCAAGGTAATTGGCAGAGATATGGAATTTCGTCGCAGTCGCACAAAGGCGCAGATTTCAGATATTATTTCTCCTGACAGCAGTCTTGCAAAATACACCCCCGCTCAAAGGCTTTACATTCTTAAATGTGAAAACGGAAGCGGACTTAACAGAAGCTTTAATATGTCCATTTCCAGTGAGTACGATTTTGACCGCACCGCAAATCTGGGTACGGTTAAGGCATCGCTTATAGATAATGGCAGTACCGTTCTTGCCGAATATGAAATAAGCAGTCCTGATGACCTTATTGCGCTGGAGCTTTTTCACACAGTTAAGGGTGAACTGCCCATTAAAAAATGCCGTTGTTGTAACGAATATTTTGTTCCCACCGGCAGAAGTGACAGTGAATATTGCAGCCGAATAAGTCTTGGTGAAAATAAACGATGCGCACAAATTGGTGCAATGCGTACCTTCAAGGGCAAATATGCAGAAAATCCAATCTATGCCGAATACAATCGCGCCTACAAGCGCAACCATTCCAGACTTCGTAACGGCAAGCTTTATGATGAGGAATTTCGTGATTGGTCGGCCGCGGCAAGAAAAGCCAGAGATGAATTTATTGCCGAAAACAAAACGGTGGAGCAGTTCCGCCTTCGCCTTACCGAATTGGAGATTGAGTAGTTTATAAAGCCCAAAAATTAATAGGGAATTTAAATTTGTGGGTGTTACTCAGGCTTTGGCTAATGTAACACCCTTTTTTAGGAGAATTTTTATGACAGTAATTGAAAAACTCAAAAGTGGATTTACATTGCTTGATGGCGGTATGGGTACCGAACTGCAAAAGCTTGGGCTTTTACCTGGTGAACTGCCCGAAAGCTGGAATATTAAAAACCCTGATGCAGTAACCGAAATACACAAAAAATATTTTGCCGCAGGCAGTGATATAGTAGCTACCAACACCTTTGGCGCAAACAGCCTAAAATTTGGTGATGATTTAAAAAATATCATCTCTGCCGCCGTAAAATGTGCAAAAAACGCGGCAAAGGAATATAGTGCCGAAAAGCCGCGATTTGTAGGCTTGGATATTGGACCTCTTGGTAAAATGCTAAAACCTTTGGGCGATTTGGATTTTGAAGAAGCGGTAGAAATATTTGCAAAAACCGTTAAAATAGGTGCCGAATGTGGTGTAGATTTAATTATGATAGAAACCATGAACGATGCCTATGAAACAAAGGCCGCGCTTATTGCCGCCAAAGAAAATTGCAATTTACCCGTATTTGTAACCAATGTTTATGATGAATCAGGCAAGCTTATGACAGGTGCCGACCCCCTTGCAATGGTTGCAATGCTGGAGGGTATGGGTGCAGATGCTTTGGGACTTAATTGCTCACTTGGTCCTGCTCAGATGAAAAAAATCGTGGCAGAGCTTTTAAAATATTCATCCACCCCCATAATTGTAAAGCCTAACGCAGGTCTGCCGGTTGTGCGTAACGGTAAAACCGAATATGATGTTTCTCCTGCTGAATTTGCCGCTGAAATGAAGGAAATTGCTAATATGGGCGCCGCCGCTCTTGGTGGATGTTGCGGTACCAACCCTGAATATATCGCCGCTCTGTCAAACGCCTTGAATTCGGCTGAATTTAAAGAAATTAATCCTAAAAATTATACCGTAGTATCATCGTACACCCATGGAGTTGTGTTTGAAAGCAAGCCGATTTTAATAGGTGAAAGAATAAATCCCACAGGCAAAAAGCGTTTTAAACAGGCGCTTATAGAAAACGATATGCCCTATATTTTAAATGAGGGCGTGCGGCAGGCAGATGCAGGTGTGGATATTCTGGATGTTAATGTAGGTCTGCCCGAGATTGATGAGGCAGGGTTTATAGGTCGTACCGTTTGTGAGCTACAAGCAATTACAGATCTGCCGCTACAAATTGACAGTGCGTTACCCGATGCCCTTGAAAAAGGTCTTCGCCTTTACAACGGTAAGGCTATGATAAATTCAGTAAACGGAAAAAAGGATAATATGGATGCCGTTTTTCCTCTTGCGGCAAAATACGGTGGACTTGTGGTTGCCCTTACATTGGATGAATCGGGTATACCAACAACCGCCGAGGAAAGGGTTAAAATAGCCGAAAAAATTATTTTAGAGGCGGCAAAATACGGCATTGCCCAAAAGGATATTATAATTGACCCGCTTGCTATGGCGGTATCAGCTGATGGCTCTGCCGCAACAGAAACTCTGAAGGCAGTTAAGCTGTTGAGCCAAAAGGGTATAAAAACAAGCTTGGGTGTTTCTAATGTTTCGTTTGGTTTGCCCAACCGCGATTTTATAACCTCGTCATTTTTTACACTTGCCCTGCAAAACGGACTGAGCGCCGCAATTATGAATCCCCATTCTGCCGAAATGCAAAAGGCATATCATTGCTACCTTGCACTTACAGGCAGGGATGAGGCTTGTGCAGATTATATTGAATTTGCAGGCAAAATTGCTACTGCTACTACACTTGCTGTGTCCGATGCAAAAAGCGAAAAATCCTCTGCCGAGGGGGCAAAGGATGCTATTATAAAGGGGCTTAAAACCGATGCGGCTAAAAAAACCGCCGAACTGCTTGAGGTCACCGAACCTATGGAGGTTATAAATAACCACATAATCCCCGCCTTGGATGAGGTTGGACGCGGCTTTGAAAACAAAACCATTTATCTGCCACAGCTTTTAATGAGCGCCGATGCCGCCACCGCCGCTTTTGATGAGGTTAAAAAGCGTATTAAAACGGCAGAGGGCGTAAAAAAAGAAAAAATTATTCTGGCCACCGTAAGGGGCGATATTCACGATATTGGTAAAAATATCGTTAAGGTTCTGTTGGAAAATTACGGCTTTGAGGTTTTGGATTTAGGTCGCGATGTTCCTCCCGAAAGGGTTGTGGAGGCGGCTACCAAAAACAATGTTAAGCTGGTAGGTCTTTCTGCGCTTATGACCACCACCGTTCCCGCAATGGAACAAACCGTAGCCCTTTTAAAGCAAAAATGCCCCACAGTTAAAACAATGGTGGGAGGCGCCGTTTTAACAAAGGATTATGCCGCCGCAATCGGTGCGGATTTTTACGGCAAAACAGCTATGGATTCGGTACGCTATGCGGAGCAGTGTTTTAAAATCAAATAAGTAAACTGGAATTATTCAAACGGGAGGTTGCCTTTATGCTAATAATTTTAGTTGGCGGAACACTTGATGTTGCAAAAAACAGCCGTTCATATTTTGAAAAAAACGGATACCCCAAAATTCAAAAATACAACTATTATGCCGAAGATAATAACTTTTTTCACTATGATGAGGTTATAAATCGTACCGAGGAAGAGGTGGAGCAGTGCGATTTTAAATACAACATCAATGGCGGAAGAACAGGCTTTTACAAGTCACAGATTATCGATGCGGTTCGCGGAAGGTGCAACGCGTTGCTTACTATGTCTCCCGATAATCTTGAATTTGTGCGTGAAATTAAGGATATGTACAAAGAATATGTAATGATTGTGTATTTGTATATAGATAAAAAAAGTCTGGAAACCATCACCCGCGCGTGGGTTAAGGATGAATATCAAATTGAAATGCGCCTTAAAAAGGGCGCCGAGTTAAGAAAAGCATATCTTAATAATGCAGAGCTTTTTGATAAAATGGTTGTTTTTTCAGCAGATGAAGAATTTAATATGGATGCGCTTTATCTTCAATATGACATTATTTTGAAGGAAGCAGAAAAAATCCAAAAAAACGCCAATGACCGCCTATATGTAGAGCTGCCGTATACAGGTAATCAGGATTATGTTTTTGTAAGCTACTCTCACAAGGATAGCCGAAGGGTTATTCCTTACCTTTCGGCATTGCAAAAGGCAGGCTATAGAATCTGGTACGATGAAGGTATTCACAAGGGTTCTAACTGGGCGATTATGCTTGGTGAACGATTGCAAAACTGCAAAAGCTTTCTTCTGTTCAGCTCTGAAAACTCTATTAGCTCAAAGAATGTTGAAAATGAAATAAACGGAGCAATGAAATGCGATAACATAACCCCTATTACCGTTCGGTTGGATGATAAAGAATTTCCCTTTGGGTACGAAATGTTTTTAAGCAAATATCAGGTTATTTTTGATAATAGCGAAAATCCCGTTGCAGATATTCAAAGCGCTTTAAATCCATCAACTAAGGTGCTTTTGGAATCAGAGGGATAAAATCATAGCACTATAAAATTAAGCCGCCCGTTATAAAGCGAGCGGCTTGAATTTTGTTTGTACATTATTGAAGATTTTTAAAATCCTTATTAGCGCGTGATACACCTGTATCAACGGTGTTCTTTTTAGAGTTAAGCTTGGTGGTAATATCCTTAGGGGCTGTTGAAATAAGCGAATTACAAATGTAATCATATGTATTTACGGTAATATGATCGGTTACACCCCTGCCATACATAAAGGATTTTTTATCAGCTGCAGATGTAATTATGTTAAACACGCTTTCAAACTGAGCTGTATGGAAGGTGGAAGAGTGGTTATAATTGCTTGTATCCAAAAAATATCTTAAAAAGTAGGCGGCACCTTCGGCATTGCTTGCTTTTTTTGGTACACCCCAGCAAGCGGGACTTGCGGGAGTATAAGCTGCTTTGCCTTTGGGTCCTGCTACCGGTACAGCCTCAAGCTCCTTAGCAAAGGATGAACTAAACCAGTCACCTTCATTATAAAGACCGTAGGCAATACCTGTAAAAAGTCCAACCTTATTTTGTTTAAAATCGTTAAGAGCCCATCCGGTAAGGCAATTATCAACTTTAAGATTAGCAACCTCAACCCAGGAAGAGGAAAGCAAATCAGAGTCCGTAAGGCTTCCTAACTTATTGGTATACTCTGAACCGTTATAAGCAACAAAATCCACACCCGCCGAATGCATAAACGAATCGTATGACTGCATAGAAATACCGGTAAGACCGCTTGCGTGAACCTTGCGGATGATTTGGTTTTGAGTATCCCAATTCCACTGACCCTGCTGATAAAGGGTGTAGGGCATAGTTGTAACCCCGCAGCTTCTTAGTACAGAGGGAGAATAATAGGTTACATAATTGGTATCCTCGCAAAGCCAGGAGCCCGACATAGAAACACCGTAATATTTGCCGTTTATTTTATAGGCATCCATATATTTTTTGTTCCAGCAATCGGAATCAAGATAAAAGGTCTCTGCATCAAGCGGCTGCATAGCTTTGATTATAAGACTGGGGAATATGTTGGCAGAAAACTTAACAATGTCAGGGGCGTTGTTGTCTAAAATCATAGAAACCAGCTTTGTTGGGTATTCCAGATCGGTGGTAACGGTGGTTACAATATCCACACCCGTCAAGGCCTCATAATCCTTTATTAATTTTTCTTCGGTGGGGGTATAATCTCTCCACATAAGAATATTTACATCATCTTTATTAGGCAGATCATCCCAGATGTTCGCTTCATTTGCATTGTCAAATTTTGTGCCTATTTGCTCAGGCTGTGAGGAGGTTGCCCCCTCGCCCAGCTTAACATCCCACCCCGCAACATACTGCGCCAGATGGGTTACATCGGCTAAATCTATTTTTCCGTCGCCGTTTGTATCGCCTATATTAATACTGCCTGTGGCATATACGCTAAAGGTTGCAAAAGTAATTGTAATTGCCAAAGCAACAGAAAGTAAAACGGTTAAGATTTTATTTTTCATAATTTTTGCTCCTTTTTAAATACTTACAACATAATTTGTTTGATCTATATTATAAGTAAACAATTATGGTAGAATATTACAAAGGTTCAAAAATAAATCTACTATATCTATGGCTTTTTACCTTTTATTCTTTTTGTAGTTGTTTCGGAATACGGTGGGGGAGCAACCAAATTTTTCGGTAAACTGCTTGGAAAAATAGTTTTGGTCATAAAAACCACATTCGCAGGCAATCTCTTTAAAGGAAAGCTCGGTATCACAGATAAGCTTCTGTGCTTCTTCAAGTCGCACCTGATTAAGATATGCTATTACGGTTATGCCGTATTTTTTTCTGAAAACATTCATAACGGTGGATTTAGAGCAATCAAACCGCTTTGCAATGCTATCCAGATTAACCGCCTTGGCAAAGTTCTGATAAATATACTTTTTTATAAGCTCGGGCAGACTGTCCGCCTTGGAGGGGAAACGATTGTGCCCTGTTATGTACTCGGCAAGAATACCCATAAGCCGCGCATAGCTTTCAAACTTGTTATATTCCAAAAGCTGAATTTTATTAAAATATTCAAGCTGTTCGGCATCGGTTTTAAAAAGGGCGCGACTGCTTTTTAAAATGTGGTCATCGTTGCCGGGTAGCTCGTCGCGAACCTGACCCATCATTAAAAAGCCCGTAAGAACCCCTTGGTTGTGTATGGGGGCAACCGCCTCTAAAAGTCCGCAGGAGCAACGGTAAATGTAAGGGTCGCACCCTGCAGTGAGCTTGGAGCAAGCTTTTTGGTCACAATCCACACAGTTGCGGTGGGTAAAAATATTCTCTTGAATTTTTGCGCAAAAGGGCAAAAGCTTTGGAGGATATGCATATAGTTCCTCTCCGGCAGAATCGTGAACCGAAACTCTTGCGCCCGAAATATTATACAGATCTTTTATAAGCGACATAACATCCATTTGCTTCCACTTCCTTAAAAACGCAATTTTTACTCTTTTATACTAATGATTGTACTTTTTTTTATAGAAGTTGTCAAGAGGTTTTTTTATAATTTAGAATGGATATTGATGTGGGAGTGATGGCATATGTCAGAATCTGGGTATTTAAATTGGCTTAATGAAACCATGACCTATATGGAATATCCGCAAAGCACTATTGATTTTGTAATAGATACCTACAAAAAAATTTGCCAAAATAAACGGGCAAACAGATTATTCGGTGATGCGCTTGCTCTTTATGAAAAAAGACTTATTCCTGCTTGGAACTGGGGACTTTCCGCGGCAGAAAGAGCGGGCAACGAGATAGGCGTACATAAATTTTCGGCTCATTTTGTATTTTCTCTTTGTGCAACCAAGCATATAAAAACATTTTATGAGCAAAAGGGTATGCCCAATGGCTGCTTTGATGGTTTTTTAAAGGATATAAAAATCAAATGGAGCGAATGTGTAAAGCTTCATAAAATGGATGGTGTTTTTGTTGCCGAATGGTTTAACCGTTTTGCAGACGGCACCCGCCATACCTTTGGCAGACTTCAGTTTGAACCTATTTTCCTCGGTGCCGATTATGAAGGCAACGGTTTTACCGTAAAAGAGGGAGATTTGGTTATAAACATTCATATTCCCGGCGGCAGTAAGCTTTTTAGACAGGATTGTATTGATGCCTTTTTAATGGCGGCAGAATACTATTCTGACTTTTTTGCGGATGCAAAGGTTATTTTCCATTGTCATTCCTGGCTTTTATACCCCGGTCATAAGGAATTTTTGCCCGAAACCAGCGCTCTTTTAATGTTTGCAGATTTCTTTAATGTTGTAGAGTTTCAAGAGGGTAAGGGTGACCTTTGGCGAATTTTCGGTCGCACGGATTGCGAAGAAAATTTAGCCGATTTGCCTGAGGATACCTCCCTTCAGTGCGCCTTTAAAAAGCGTCTTTTAGAGGGCGGAGAAATTGGCGCAGGCAGAGGCTTTTTTGTTGTTAAAAATGGTGAATTTATAAAATAATTTTTTTGAAAGGAATTAATCAAAATGGCAAAAAATTGTTTGGATTTCATTAACAATGCAGTAAACAACTTTCAGGTAACAGGTACCCCCAGAGGCTGCACTCCATATGGCAACGGCCACATCAACGACTCCTTTCGCCTTGTTTGCGTTGAGGCAGACGGCAGCGAAAGCGCTTACATTATTCAGTCGGTAAACAATTCCATTTTCAAAAATCCCTGTGAGGTAATGGCTAACATTGAAAAGGTTACCGAACATCTTAAAAAGAAAATAAGTGACCCCCGTGGTGTTTTAGAGCTTATTCCCACCTACAACGGTAACAGCTATTATATGGATAGACACGGAAAATGTTGGCGCGTTTACCGCTTTATTGAAGATTCCCTTTGTATTGAGCTGCCCGAGCGCACCGACGATTTTTACGAGTGCGGTATTGCCTTTGGTAAGTTCCAGCGAGATCTTTCAGATTTCCCTGCAGAGGAGCTTTATGAGGTTCTGCCTCAGTTCCATGATACCGTTAAGCGTTATAATGACTTTTTAAAGGCAGTAGAAGCCGATAAAATGGGTAGAGCTGCAGGCGTGCAGGAAGAGATTAAATTTGTTATGGAGCGTGCCGATTTCTACAGCGTTCTTGCCGATGCACATAAAAAAGGTGAGCTTCCCCTCAGAGTTAGCCATAACGATACAAAAACCAACAACGCAATGTTAGATGCCAAAACCCGCAAGGCACTTTGTGTTATTGACCTTGATACAATTATGCCCGGCTTCTCGGTTACAGATTTTGGTGATGCCATCCGCTTTGGTGCAAGCACCGCCGCTGAGGATGAAAAGGATTTATCCAAGGTTGGTATTGATATTGGTATGTTCACCGCCTTTGCAGACGGATTTTTAACCGGCTGTGACGGTCAGCTGGCAGATAGCGAAATTATGCTTATGCCCGAAGGCGCAAAGATGATGACCATTGAGTGTGGTATGCGCTTCCTCACCGATTATTTAGAGGGCGATACATACTTTAAAATTAAATATTCTGAACATAATCTGGACCGTTGCCGTACCCAGTTTAAGCTTGTTGCAGATATGGAAAGAAATTGGGAAACAATGAAGCAGATCGTTTCTAAATATTGTAAAAATAAATAGTTTGCATTTGATGTAAAAAAGCCGCCCGTTGGTAGAAATTCCAACGAGCGGCTTTTGATTTATTATTCTTTTGCAAATGTTGGGTTGGGTAATGATAAACTTAAAATTTTATATGTAGTTTAGTACACACAAAGAAAATAATTAGTTATAACGGTAGGTATTCTTTTTTTGAAGGATCCCATTTTTCCCACCTTTGAATTGGGTGTCGAGGATTTCCTTTTTTGGTGAGAGTTCCAAAATAATATACTTTAATACCCATATCTTTTAGCATGGTTATTAACTGATTTTTCCCACAAACCAACGCATTAATATTTTTGTCATTACCCCAAGCACCCCATACCTCTTTAATATTGTTTTCTATAAGAAAATTTTTAATTATAGTGAGGTTTTCATCGGACAATTTTTGACAAAATGAGTTAATCATTTTTGCATTTGTTGCTCTTTCAGGGTATGTGTTTAATACTATCCAACCATCCATATTAAGTGACTTGCTGATTTTTATTATCCGGTTAATAGTACGGTCGCTTGAAGTTTTATCTGCGGCGGAGGGATTCATACAAATGGCAACCAAAGGACAAGTGCCTTGTTTACCTAATATAAATCTATATGATGAAAATTCAGCAGGTTTTGTAATAGTTGGTTCTTGTCCTGTTGGATATTTTACAATATAATTTGTAACTTTTTGATTCATCGTGATATCTTCAAATTTTTTACTTTATTGCCTTTGTTATATAGCTTGCGTCGGGGAGAACCAGCTCGGGTTTATCCTTTGATGCGTTTAAAATTTCCTCGGTGGTTTCGCCGCTCATTACCAGAATACTGTGGGCACCTGCGTTTATTCCGCTTTTAATATCGGTATAAATTCTGTCGCCTATAACGGCGGTTTCATCGGGGGAAACTCCCCATTTATCCATTGCAAGGGTGGGCATAAGGGGGGAGGGCTTACCTATAAAAAGGGGTTCTCTGCCGCTTACATTTTTAAGCATAATGCTTACACTTCCGCAATCGGGAACACTGCCAAATTCGGTGGGGCATACAAGGTCGGGATTGGTGGCGATATATGGAATATCGCGGGTGAGCAGCAGCTTGCTGACATCTTCCAGCTTTTTAAAGGTAAGCTCGGTATCAAAGCCCATAACAATAAGGTCAACATCATTTAACACCTCGGTTATGGCAAAGCCTTCAGAAATCAGTTCATCCTTAAGGGACTGAGTTCCCATAACATAAAGCCTTGCGGTGGGGTAGTTCTTTTTTAAATAATATGCCGTTGCCTGAGAGGAGGTTATAAAATCCTCTTTTGTGGAGTCAATGCCCAATTTTTTAAGTTTTTTAATATAGTCGACAACGCTTTTGGAGGAATTGTTGGTCATAAAAAGATAGCGGTTGCCTTGGCTTTTTATGGTTTCTAAAAGCTCCTTTGTGAAATCATACAGGCGGTTGCCCAGATACAGGGTTCCATCCATATCAAACAAAAAGAGCTTTATTTTTTTTAGCATTTGGTTGGAATTCATTTTATGACCTTCTTTTTAAAGATTTATTTCTTTTGTGGCGATAATATCTGTGCCGAAAACATCCTTTATAATAACATCACCTATTTTAATTGGTGCGTTTACCTCGGTAGCGCGGATTATTTTCATAGCCTCTGCCATTTTATCCTTTGGAATGGGGTCTTTTGTTTTTACACTTACCATTGTAAGGGGCATATTTTTAACCCTTACTGTGGAGGTTACGGTGCGAAGTGGATTTGTAAGCTCATCTATGGCGTATTTTTCGCCTTTGGGGCAGGCGTTTCCGCTTACCTTTATTCCATTGCCCGACTCGGCGGTGAGGGTACAGCCACGGGGGCAGATTATACAAATAAGTTGTTTTTTCATACTACAGCTCCTCCAACGACAGGGTGATTTCGGTGGTGATTTCTCTTAATTTTTCCGCCTTAATTGTGATTTTTTCCATTTCACCGGGGGCGGCTTTGAGTCTTACTGCGGTGGCAAGTAGGGTATCACCCGATTTTGCTGTAAAACGCACCTTGCCAAACGGGGCGGTAACCCTCATAAAAAGAGAAACATCCTCTGAGCTTTTAATATCCACCTTTTGGGGAAGAACATATCTTACACCGTTGCCCGCAACCGTTTTAACGGTGTTGCCTGCTTCAAGCTGATTTTTTACATATTTTGCGGCGGATTTTCCTGCAATTTCCGCCTCGTCAGATACATAATCAACCAAATCGTGTACCTGAAGCACATTTCCGCAAGCGAAAATTCCGCTTTGTTCGGTCTGGCGGTATTGGTCTACAACTGCGCCGTTTGTAACATTATCCATAGTAATTCCCGCACCCATAGTAAGCTCATTTTCGGGAATAAGTCCTACCGAAAGAAGTAGGGTATCACAGGGAATGTAACGCTTAGTTTCTTCAATAATATTGCGGTTTTCATCCACCTTGGCAATGGTAACACCTTCAATTCTGTCTTTACCGTGAATTTCTGCAACGGTGGTGCTGAGGTATAGGGGAATGTCAAAATCCTCCAAGCACTGTACAATATTACGGGTAAGACCGCCCGAATAGGGCATAAGCTCACAAACGGCTTCTACCTTTGCTCCCTCTAAAGACATACGGCGAGCCATAATCAGACCTATATCTCCCGAGCCTAAAATAACGGCGGTTTTGCCTACCGCAAAGCCTTCACAGTTCATAAGCTTTTGGGCGGTGCCTGCGCTGTAAATACCTGCGGGTCGGGTGCCGCTTATGTTAAGGGCGCCGCGGCTACGCTCTCTACAGCCCATTGCAAGAATTACTGCTTTTGCTTTGATTTTTAAAATACCGTTTTTGTTTGTGGCGGTGACAGTTTTATCTGCCGAAACTGATGTTACCATAGTTTCATAATACACCATTATACTTCTTTTTGCAACCTCTGTTTCATAAACGGCGGCATATTCGGGACCCGTTAGCTCTTTGCCAAGCTTATGAAGTCCAAAGCCGTTATGAATACACTGACGGAGTATTCCGCCTAAGGACGGCTCTCTATCTATTATGGCAACACTTGTTATTCCGCTGTCATAAGCGGCAACCGCCGCCGCCATACCTGCGGGACCGCCCCCCACAACAACTATATCAAAATTTTTAATATCCATAGTATTATATCCGTCCTATAAGTTGATTTGAGCCTTCGCCCTTTTTTGTGATTTCTTCCATTGGTATGCCTGTTTCCTCACTTATAATTTGCATTACATAGGGCATACAGAAGCCGCCTTGACAGCGACCCATACCCGAGCGGGTGCGACGCTTGACACTATCAATATCCAGCGCCTTGGGATTGGTGGTTACAGCCGCCCTGATTTCCCCCTCGCTGACACCCTCGCAGCGGCAGATAATTCTGCCGTAATCTGGATTCTTTTTAATAAAGGCATCCTTTTCGTCATCGGTCATTTTTCTAAAGTGATGTGGGTCGGGTCGGTTGGGATTATAATTGGCTTTGGGAGTTAGTTTAAGACCGCTTTTTTCAAGTGCTTCTATGGCGTAATCGGCAATGGCTACCGAGCAGGTAAGCCCCGGAGAATCTATTGCCGCTACATTTAAAAGGTTTTTGGTTACATCGCTCATTTTAATTATAAAGTCGCCGTTTTTCTCAGAGGAGCGAACACCCGAAAATGAGGTTATTACCTGACGAAAATTAACAGACGGTACGCTTTTTTTGGCAAGGCGCTCCACAATTTTTAAGCCCTGCGCGGTAGTTTCGGTGTTTGATGGGGAGTTTACAACTCCTGCGGTAGGACCTGTAAGCAGATTGCCGTCAACAGTGGGGGAAACAAGTATTCCCTTGCCCTCCTTGGAAGGCACCTGAAATATTGTGTGGGAAACCAGACTGCCTGCGGCTTTATCCAGTAGCATATATTCGCCCGCCCTTGGAATTATTTTAAAAGAATTATCCCCTGCAAGGGCGGAGATTTCATCTGAATAGGCACCTGCACAGTTTGCAATGTATTTTGCCTTTACCGTTTTGCCCTTTTGGGATGTAATGGTAAAGCAATCATCTGCCTTTTCAATAGTTTCCACCTTAAAGCATCTTATAAGCTCGGCACCGTTGTCCATTGCGTTGCCCATTGCCGCTATTGTCAGTTCATAGGGGCATATAATTCCCGCATTGGTTGCCCTTAGCACTAGTGTAACCTTATCAGAAAGGGCGGGTTCCAGCTTTCTTGCCTCATCGCCGCTTAAAAGCTCCATACCGGGGATATTGTTTTTTATTCCTCGGTTATAAAGCTCCTTTATGGCGTGTTCTTCATCCTCACCAAAGGCGCAAACTATGGAGCCATTGCGTTTTATGGGGGCATTAAGCTCCTTTGCTACCGCAAAAAGCTTTTCTACGCCAACGGTATTGAGCCGCGCTTTAAGTGTGTTGGGCTCGGGGTCAAAGCCACCGTGAACAATACCGCTGTTTGCCTTGGATGCGCCCATTGCAATATCATTTTCTTTTTCCAAAACACAGATTTTAAGGCTGTATTTTGAAAGCTGTCTTGCCAGCATAGAGCCTATAACTCCACCGCCTATAATTGCAACATCATACATTTTTTTACTTCTCCTTTGCCTAATCTTCTACCGCAAACAGAACATTTTCTATTTCTATAATATTTTTTATATCTGCCGCATAGCGTTTGTCGGTGTTTATTATAATACCCACATTGCCCTGTTTTCCGCTTTTGGGAGCCGCAATTTCAAAATCGGGCTGTTTTGGAAAAAGGGTTGAGATTTCATTAAGAGTTTCGTTAAGAAGTGACATATCTTTGATTTCCAGATAAATTTCTTCAGAATGGCGTTTTCTTTTTTCAAAAAGTGCAAAAAGTGTGGTGGATATAAGAAAAAACGCCGCGCATATTCCTGCGCCAAGGTAAAAACCGTAACCCAACGCAATGCCTATGGTGGCGGTGGTCCATACGCCCGCCGCAGTTGTAAGACCTTTTACGGTGCTACCTTTAAGGACTATCATACCTGCGCCGAGAAAGCCCACACCCGATATTACCTGTGCCGCAAGACGCATAACATCACCGTTTTGTATAACGGTATGGGCGAAAATCCCCGTCATTGCCGCCAAGGTTGCGCCAAGGCAAACCAAAATATGGGTACGCATACCCGCCGCACGATTATGCCTGCCGCGCTCAATACCTATAAGCCCGCCTATAAGCAATGCTAAAAAAAGTCTGAAAATTATTTGTTCTATGGTCATAATTAATCCTCCTCTGCTTCGTTAAAACATTCGTAAATCTCAGGCTGACAAGAGTTGACCCATTACGGTTTCGCCGCCTTTTACTGCCCTGCTTGCCTAAAATTTTTGTTAAATAAAAAAGAAACGCAAAAGCAAAAACAGCAGGCTTATGCCATTCTTAGCTTTTCCGTTTCTCCAAATCTCTACGGTAATATATTATATTATATTATTTTAAAAGTTTAAATATACCAAAGCTCTGGCATACCTGTAGAAACTGCCGCCGCACCGCTTGCAAGAGCGGCTGTAACCTCTGCCTTGGTTTCAATAAGACCGCCTGCAATAACGGGGATTGAGCCACCCGAAAAGCGCTCAATAACCTTACTGATAACACCCGGCATAATTTCAATTAAATCGGGTGCAGAAACCTCTAAAAGCTCGTGAATACTGTCAAGCCCCTGAGTATCCAAGGCGAAAAACCGTTGAACGGTAAGAAGTCCTGCTTCCTTTGCAAAGCGAATCATCTGACCTCGGGTGCTGATTATTCCGTCCACCCCAAGGGATGCCAAATATTCAATGCCTGTTTTATCCTTGCCAATACCGTCGGCTAAATCAATATGTACAAAAATCGCTTTGCCCGCCTCGTGAGCCTTTTTAATGCGCTCAGCCTCTTTGGGCAGACTTGCCCTTAAATCAAAAAGTATTTCGGAGGGAGCCTTAAGACCCTTTTCAAAATCCTTTTCGTGAAAGGATGCTATTACGGGACTGCGCTCTAAACAGTCATTAAGCTCTGCTTTGGTCAATTTATCTTCCTCCCCTAAAAACAAATAAAGATGCAGTGGACACACCTATCCCGTGGTCCCTGCATCTCCAATACTCTGCATAGTTATATTTTAGTGTATATATGCTGTTTTGTCAAGAACTTTTTATTAATTCTTAATACCTATACCGAAAATTACGAAGCCGCCCGACTGCATATTGGGGGTAAGGGTGATTTTACCATCCATTTTACCAATATCAACAAGAGTAGGAGTCTTTGCATTTGCGGGAATAATGGTTTCTGTTGTTTTCCCGTCGGTTACTTTTATCTCACCGCTTGAACCATCGTTAAACTTCATAAATACCTTTATTGCCTTATTGGCGGGAACGGGAATGGTAAGGGAAGAGGCTTCTGCAGTTGCATTATAATCCCAACCGCGGGTACTGGCGGTTTCGTTGGAACGGGCTTTAAATCCACCGTTTAAGGTAACACCATTTGCGGTGTTGGTAACATATTTAAGGTTTATATAGCTTGAGTTTTCAGGCTTTTTGGGAGCGGTGATTTTGGTGGATTCCTTGGAAAGATTATCTTTAACTTTTTTGAGATAAGCGGTGATTATGTTTGCGGCTACCATATGACCTGTATCGTTGGGGTGAATGTAGTCGGCACCTACATCCCTTGAAAGTCCGCTTTTCTTTTCATAGCCGCCAAGACGCCAGGCTAAAATCTTGGCATCTATTTTATTCCAGACATATTTAGCGTAGCTTACAGCAGGAATATTATATGCAAGGGTTGCTTTAGTAATCTGCTTATTGTCAAAAACTGATGGCTTTTTGTATGTTCCGGTGGCATAAAGAGTTTTGTCGCAGTTGGTAAAATCAATTGTCATTACAGCGGGGGAATTTTTCTGACTTAAAATTTTATAAAGAATGGTGGAATATGTATCGTAAGCATCTTCATTAAGATAGGTGTTTACATTAAAATCCACTATCACAAAATCGGGCTTAAAGGCAAGAAGGTCGGCTTCAATACGGTAGCAGGCCATTTCAGGATTTGTTGAGCCTATGCCTGCATTTACAAATTCAAAGTTGGATTCGGGGAAGGCACCTGCCCACCACTCACAAACAAGATTTCCATAGCTGGAATATACACTTGATGCGCTTGCACCCTGACTTATGGAGCCACCAAGAACGGCAATTTTATAGTTGCCGCCTTTTTCTGCCTTTTTCATAAGCGCGGCAATACGGGAGGTATCGCCCTTGTTTTTAAGACCCAGAGTATAAAGGTCGGGGTCAACACCGTAATAGATTTTTTCCAGCGGTGTTAATTCAACCTCTTCCTCCTTGCTTGAAACTTGAGGCTTTGAGGAGGGCTTTTTCTTACTGCTGGAGCTTTCCTTTATGGCGCTTGTTGAGGTTTCCTTAGAGGATACCTCAGATGAGGTTGCGGTAATTGAACTGATTTGGGAGGTGTTAACCTGTTCGGATGAAGTTTTAGCTGTTTCATCTGAGCCGCAAGCCGTAACGGTAACAAGGGTTAAGGCAAGCACTAACAGAATTGATAAAACTTTTTTCATAATAATTGTTCTCCTTTATTTTACAAATGTTACAAGCTCATCAAAAGATTTGCGTTTTTTATTTCGGAATTTATCATCCGGTTTTGCATAGCCTAAGGCAATAACAAGCCTTACGGGATTTTTTACACCGCAGATTTCGCGGATTTTTTCATCGGTTATCCAGCCTAAAATACAGCTTTCCACTCCCTGTGCGGTTGCCTCAGCCGTAATGTATGCGGCGGCAATGCCAATATCTATGGAGCGGTAATCATTGTGTTTGAGCTTTGCCCCCATAGCCGCCATTTTGCTGTAAGGCTCCTCTGAAATTACAAGCATAACCGGTACATCATAAGCAAATTTATTTATGCCTATATCGGTGGTGCATTTTGCTACCTTTTTAGCCGCCTCACCCTCACAAACGGTAAAGTGATAGGGCTGACCATTGCAGGCAGAGGGGGATAAAATTCCCGCCTCAATTATTTTTTCAAGCTTTTCTTTTTCTACGGGACGGTCGGGGTCAAAATTACGGCAGGACTGCCGCGCTTTTGCAATTTCTAAAAAATCCATAACATATCTCCCAAATTAAAATTTTCTTATTTCTAAAGAATCGTCATCTTTCCCTTTTTCAATTTTTCTTATAACAATAAAGTAGGTGTAGTCATCACTTACCTTAACGGCGACTCTGTCTCCCACCTTTTTACCCATAAGGGCATTACCTAAGGGGGATTCCTTGCTGATTATGTTTTGAAAGGGGTCGCGGCGGAGGGTGGTGACGATTTTCACCTGCTCGTCGCAGTCATCCTCCTCCATATAGTAGGTGACGGTATCAAACAGACCAATAGTATCGGCAGAGCTTTTGTCCTTAATAATAACCGCTGTTTTAATCATATTGCGCAAAAAGCGGATTCGGCTTTCGTTTTTGCCTCGCTCACGCTTGGCGGCGTGGTATTCGGCGTTTTCTGAAAGGTCACCGTAGCTGCGAGTAAGCTTTACTTCCTCTAATATTTCGGTACGAAGCTTGGTTATGCGGTACTCCAGCTCCTCCTTCATTTTTTTAATGTCTATTTCGGTAAGCTCATCATACATATGGCTCCCCCCAATACTATTTATAGAACTTTGATTAAAAGCTTTTATATTATTATATCATATTTAATAGCTTTTGAAAAGCCAAAAATTGTGTGCAAATAAAACAGTATTTTTGTTTATAAATATATTAGACAGATAAATTATTGTTTATTGCACAGATTTATAATTTTACCGTAGGGGCGATTATTAATCGCCCGAAAAAGGTTTGTGCTATTTATGCGGGCGAGCAATGCTCGCCCCTACAAGAAAAAACCTTTAATAGAGCGGTTTGTGATGGTTTTTCTCCCCTTCCGTCTTTTGCACGGCTATTCGCCGCACAAAATCCACCTTCCCCGTCCGGGGACGGCCTTATAAACCGCAAATCTGTGCGATAAACCACAATTTATCGGGTTGTTTTAAAAAGGCAAAGCACAGGCTAAAAAACCGCCTTATAACCACAAATAAAATGGACGCGGGGTAAAGACTACGCCGCATCCACAAACCTATTCGTAATAAAACCGGTCCGCGACCGGTGGACGCGGGGTAAAAGCTACGCCGCATCCACTAACCTATTCGTAATAAAAGAACGCTTGGCGTTCCCGCATCCACTGAATTATTCGTAATAAAAAACGCAAAGCCTTAGAGATAGTTATTTTTGACTTTCGAGTGCCCTTATAAGCTTATTGCGAGCTTCGCGGAAAGCATAAGGGTTATAGTCTACATCATCAAATTCTCGGCATACCGAGAAGCAAATTTCATCAGCTTTTTCCTTATCTGTTTTTGAAAGGGCTTTTAAAAGCTCATATTCTTCAGCGCTTGCTCTATATGCTTCAAGGCGAACCGACATCCAAGGCTCATTTTCACCGGGATAAATAATATGTGTATCTCCCGGAGGAAGGTGACATACAAAATCGGCATTGCGATGCTCGGGACAGCTCTCAGTGAAGGGATTTTGACCGGGCTGATACCCATTAACCGCCCAGTGAAGGTAGCCGTTAAGGTCATAACGGTAAGACGCCCAGAAATGATAACGGGTAGCAAGCAGAGCGTAATCTAAAAATCTGTTTATATGTTTACCGCCGCGGGGGTTATTGCAATCATAGTACCAAATTTCATCTCCGTATTTGCGGTAAGTATCAATTATATCTTTATTTGCCTGATATTCGGCGCTTAAAAGAATCCAAATGTCAACCGAGCCGTGTACAGGACCAAAATGCATAGCATCCATAAGCTTTATAGACGGCGCAAACTTTCTTATTAGTCCGCTAAGAGCCCTATGTTCTGTGGCGTTTGCTTCATTAGGCTCATCTGCCACACCAAGATAGAATTTATCTATAAGACCTTTTTCTTTAAGGAAGTTTTCCAAAGCAGGAAGCATTTCTGCCAAATAGCAATAGCACTCAAAGCTCATTGATTCCATACCGTTAACTAAAATGGTAGATTCACTCCAGTTGCGGCGGAAGCCAAGACCATAATTAAAACGCTCAAAGCCCAAAGCCATTGCCTTATCAATAAACATTTCCATATCTGTAAAAGAAATTTCATATTGATTATTACCTAAATCCTTTACATTGGGACCTGGGCAATAAAGCATATTTTGCCTCATTCGCCTTAACATTTTAAGGTATTTTGTATCAAGCTCCTCAAAAGCATTTGTGCCGTATTCAACACCGTGATAGTTGCATACAGAGTCACGAATATATCCTTGAATCATAACCAAAGATTCATCGGGTACCGAAACACTGCTAACTTCAATTTCTACCGGAATTTCTAAATCATTAACCGTAATTTTGCCATAACGAACACCAATTTCGGCATCATATGGAATTCTTTCTGATAAATAAATTGCGCAAACCCCGTTTTCGCCAACCTTAACATTGTTTTTAACGGGTTTTAAGCAGTCATAAACATAATAAGGCGCCGCGCGTTCCGGAATATGTGGATGTGAATTGCTTTCATCAAGCAAATGGTTTTCCTCCACAAAAATCGGAACCATTTCATAGACCTCGGGTTCAAAGCCCTCAAAATTTATAGTTAATGATTCTGCTGAAATATCTGAAAAAAGAATTTGAGCGCAGGCAAAGCTGCCGCGGGGGGTCAAAAGGCGTATTGAATCTGTTCCGCTTTGATATTCTGTTATATCAGGATATAAAAATTCAGCTGTATCAACACAGGTATAGCGCATAGTTACTCTCCTTTTTTGGATATATAGTTTAATATTTTTAATGCTCTTTGATTATTTCGCCGCCGTTCAGCCAATCAGCATTGGAGAACATACGAAAATCTGCAAATGTAGGGGGAGATATGTTTTTTTCGTCAAAGCTTTCGCCGCTTGCTTCGGCCTTCCTTTTTTCTAGTGCAAGCCAAAGGTCAAGGGTTATTGTTTCGCACTCTCGTATATCAGGTAGCAAAATGCCGCCGTCTTTATATAGAATTTTCTCTGCGGCAGATATGTTATTGTTATTTAAAAGGGCAAAAGCGTAGTAAACCATACATCTTGGTTCTTCCCTGAGTTTTTGTGACATACCTTCATATACTTGGCTCAGTTCTTTAAAATTCTTGTTGTTATAAAGCGAGCGCAGAACCTCTTTAGCAAGCGAAATGTCGTCGGGGCATAATGCAAAGGCGCGAAGCATAAGCTCCACCTCTTTATTATGCTCGCCGCGATCTCGATTTAATATTGCAAGTGAATAAAGCGCCCAAGGGGATTCCTCTGTTTCTATTGATTTTTCAAGCATTTTTTCTGCACGCTCATAATCCTTTTGGATAAAGGTGTTAAGACCAAGCTGCAGCCAAGCAAACCAGTTGTTTGCATCTTTATGCGCAACGGCATCTTTTAACAGCTTAGTCCATTCCTCTCCATACATATATGATACGGGAGGATTTGCAGGACTATGTAAACCTACAGTTCCGTCACGCAATAGAGTGAGCCAAGGCTGCTGTTCCACGGAAAAATCTCCAAAATCAAGATAATCGCACATTGAATCTTCACAGCAAGCTCTTCTTCTTTCCTGCTCAAGCGCGCCCCAACCGTCTGAGCGGAAGAGCATTTTGTCAGCAGGACTGCTTGCCATTTTTTTGGTTGAGCGTAAAATTTCTTCAAGCTCACCCTCGCTTATCAGCTCATTTAAGCGGCAAGCGCTGTCAAGCTTTGCCTCCTCCCACGAGCCGTGGGCTTTTTCAGGATCCATATGGATAGCACCGTATGCCTCAACCCATTCCCAAACGGTTTTTGGGGGCATAGGTAAACATTCGTATTGTGTTTTGGCAAGACCCGCTTGAATTTCATTGTAACTTCCGCTTTCAGAATCGGCGGTGAGAAAATTCTTCCATCGGTCACCGCCCTTATTGTTGCCCCATACAAAAAGCTTTCTTCCTTTAAGCCGTTTTGTTGAGGTCTGAACAAGACCGTAACCGTCTTTATCTACCTGACAGATGAATTTTCTTTCCTCCTCAGGTATGTTCCAGAAATAATCAATGGAGATTACATTATCTGCAGGATAGGTTATATCTATACCGTTATATTCCGGCACAGCTATTTTAACGGGGTGAGAATCTCTTGCCGTATAGGTATTGCTTACGGGCACTATAACTCGGTTTCCTTGAACATCGGGCGTAGCAATATTACTCCACCAATACATAGGAACCACCTCAAATGAGGGGTTTATTATTTTGGTTCGTACAAGCAGAAGCTTGGAGCCTTCGGGCAAGAAGAAGTCCATTTGATAAACTACCTTGCGGATTCTCTCAAACTGATAAAACCTTAAAACGGGAGTTCCGTCATCCAGCTTTGTAACAGCGGTATGCATCATATCACAGGTGAAGGCGTTATGACCCACATAGCCACAGTTCCATTCAACTCCGCCACTCATCCAGGCGTTACGAACACCAAGATGGCAGGGACGAACTACGCTATTTGAAAATAGCAGGTCTTTATTCTCCTTTTTGTCAAAAAGAGAGTGAAGCTTGCCACCGAATTGCGGAAAAAAAGTAGCTTTGAGAAATTCGTTTTCCAAAACGACTATGTTCTGCTCACGCTCGGTAAGGGTGCGGGTGTAATTATCCTGCGCTTTATACGGAAAGGCATAATCAACCATTCCGTAGTTAACAAACAGACCATCATCCTCATCAAGCTCAAATTTGTTTTGCATAAAGGAAAGTCTTAAATTTTCACTGATTGAAGGAAGTGAGCTGACTCCGTTAAAGTCCACAGATGGTAGTGTTAATTTTTCAATGCGTAATTCTGTCATTTTTCAGGGCATCCTCTCTGTTTTTGAAAAACCGTATTTTCTGTATCTTATAAGACCTACTAAAATTGATACTATATTAATTGCTTCGCAAATGGTTCCGCCAATTGATGGAATAGATATATTATAAATCAACCAGCAGGGAGAATCACCAAGCTTTAGCAAGCGGAACATATTTTCATTTTTCATATATGCCGCCACCGTACCGAATATTGAACCTATAATTGGCACAATATCCCAATATGTATTGAAGCCCAAGGCGCCTGCCGCAATCACCAATGCTAAAATTAAATAAAGCCAAACACCGTGACTTGCCCACTTTTTATCCTTAAAATAAAAAACAGTATTTCTGATTAAAAATACTATATTCAAGCAGACCGCGGCCCAGCTTGCAAAAAGGACATAGCTGGCCAGAAAAAAAGCCGAGCCCACAGTTTGTATTAGAAGTATTTGTTTTTTTGTTTTCATTTGAAATGATATTATCGTTAAAGCCATACCGATAATGCTGAATATTTGTCCAACGATTTCCACTACAATACACCTTATCTTTTTTTATTATTTGATGTATTTATCATAAACTAATATCTTGTGAAATTCAATAGTAAAATCGCAGTTTTATAATGATTATATAAAACTGCAATTTTAAACTAATAAAAAGCCAAAAATTATTTAAACTACATTTAAAAGCGCTTGGTAAATTCTATTTTAAAAACTTTTGTGATTGGGCAACGGCAAGGGTGTCACAACGCTCATTTTCGCGGTGACCTGCGTGACCCTTTATCCAGTTGACGGTAATGCTGTGAATATCGGCAAGGCGCAAAAGCTCATCCCACAAATCGGGATTAAGGGCAGGCTTTTTATCTGCTCTGCGCCAGCCGTTTTTCTTCCAGTTTGCCGCCCAGCCTTTGCAAAGTCCGTCGGCAACATAGCGGGAATCGGTTGTAAGGGTTACATTACAAGGCTCTTTAAGGGCAAGCAGACCCTCAATAACGGCGGTTAGCTCCATTCGGTTATTGGTGGTGCTTTCTTCGCCGCCCGAAAGCTCCTTTTCGTGGGTGCCGAACCGTAGTATTGCGCCCCAACCGCCGGGGCCGGGATTACCTGAGCAGGCGCCGTCTGTAAAAAGTTCAACTTGTTTTTTCATTTTTTGTTTCTCCATTAATTGAAAGTAAACGGTATGCAAATAAGATAAATTACAGGCTGATGCAGAATATAAATAATCAAAGCATGCCTACCTAAAAAGCCTAAGGGCTTTATTCTTTTAGGAATGAAAAAATTGCTGTATTTTTCTGCAAAATGGAACTTAAAAAGGAAATATCCCGTAAGGAACAAAAAGAACCACGGAATTATGGGAAAATAGTCGGCAGAGAAAAAGCCCGGTGCCGTTATTCCAAACGGGAAAAGGTTATCTTTAAGATACCATTCAGCGGGAATAATATTTCTTATTCCCACAAAATCTGTATAATCATTAGGTACACCGTATAATACTATAAATAGGGCAAAGGCGGTTATAACGCCTGCCCACTTGTTTATTTTTTTAAAGGCAAAGTCAAAAAGTCCGCAAAAGGTCATAGAAAATCCAAGCAGATGCAGTATGCCAAAGCGAATATCTATTCTGCCCATAAATTCTGCCCCTAATATGGTTACTACCGAAACCACAATTGCAAGGGCGGTGCATTTAAGACCGCGCAGTATATTGGAATGTGAATAGCCGCACATCATACCCGAAAGCATAATAAATGCGCCTGCAAAAAACGGCACTGCCGGAGTGAAAAAATCAAAGAGAGTATCTGCCGTTTTAAGCCCCAATATATTGTAAACGGAAAGCAGACCGTGGTAAATCACCATACAAAGCACCAAAAAACCGCGCAGCTCATCTAAAAGGGCGTAACGGATTTTAACCTTTTCGCCCGGTAAAATTATTTCATTGTTTTGTTGATTATTTTCCATTTTTCCACCCTAATCAATACTGCCTGAAGCTGCCTACAACCTTGCCTAAAATATCTATTCTTTCGGCGTGAATAGGCTCAAAATCGGGATTTTCGGGGTAAAGCACAGGAACTCCGCCCTCAAAGCCCAGACGCTTAACTGTGGCTTCATCCTCAATCATAGCAACTACTATATCTCCGGAGCGGGAGGAGAGGTTTTTATCGGCTATAATAAGGTCACCGTCTAAAATACCTGCATCACGCATACTAAGGCCCGATACTCTAAGGGCGAAAAGCCCATCAGCGTCGCGGGTGGGGTAGGGAATGTAATCCTCAATATCCTCTACAGCCAGAATGGGGTTGCCCGCTGTTACCTTGCCCAGTACGGGAACCTGTGCGGAGGGTGAGCTGCCCATAAGGCGGATTCCGCGTGAGTTGCCTGCATTGCGGGTTATATAACCGCCATCCTCCAGAGCGGCTAAAATGCCGTGAACCGTGGATGTGGATTTTATTCCTGCCTGAGAGCAAAGCTCACGAACGGTGGGTGGTATACCCTCAGAAAGGGACTGAACTATTAGCTTGTATACCCTTGCTTGCTTTTCTGTTAAGGTGGGTCTGTCCATTATTTTTCTCCTTTTTAATAATCACCAAATTGCAAAAAAATGGTTATTTTAGGGCGTTTTGCAATAAAACAAATGTTCTTTTGATTTTAGTATATCATATTTTATTATTTAAATCAAGTATAATAAGCTTTAATATAGTTAATTGCTCAATTTTAATTGAAATATCATTTTTGATGTGATATAATAGGCGCGTTAGTATAATTGGAGGTTTTTTAATGCAACAAAATAATACACAAAGCAACAGCATTTTTAATAATGCTAACCGTAAAAAAATCCGTATGAATTTTGCAGACAGCATTACCGCATCAACCTATAATCTTATTATAGGCGGAGTGCTTTTGTACGGATTTATTGTAAATGCACTTATTGTATGGCTAGGAAGTGATTTTTTCATTTCCGTTGCAAGTAAACACTATTTTATATTTATAATAGGCTATTTTATTCTGTGCATTGTAGGTTCTGCAATATCCTTCAAAGCGCAAAATCCGTTTATAAGCTTTTTGGGTTATAATCTGGTTGTTGTGCCGATAGGCGCGGTTTTAGCTGTTTCGCTACCATTTTATTATATAAGTGATATTCTGCTTGCAATTGTTACAACGGGTGCTGTAACCGCTGTTATGATGATTTTGGGCACCGCTTTCCCCCGAGCCTTTGCAAAAATGGGAAGAACACTTTTTATTTCCTTATTGATTGGGCTTATTGCTAATATAATTGCAACTTTTCTGGGTTATGCGGGAAATGCCTTTAACTGGATTTTTGTTGTTATATTTTCACTTTATATAGGCTACGACTGGCAGAAGGCGCAGATGTACCCCAAAACTGCCGACAATGCAGTAGATTGCGCATTAGACCTTTATTTGGATATAATAAATCTATTCATTAGATTGCTCAGTATCATCAGTCGAAACCGAGATTAACATTTTATGACCCTTTAAGGAGAGATTATTATGCAAAAAATTTGTTTAAACGGCAGTTGGGAAGGAATCTGCTTTACCGAAGAAGGCAAGAAGGATTTTGCCTTTAACGGTACCGTTCCCGGTTGCGTACATACTGACTTAATAGCAGAAAATATTATAGATTACGATATTTTCTATCGCGATAATGCCGATAAATGCAAATGGATAGAAAACCGAGACTTTGAATACTCCAAAACCTTTGAGGTGGATAGCATCCCCAAAAAGGCGGAGCTTGTTTTTAAGGGATTGGATACATATGCAAATATATTTTTAAACGGTAAGCTTTTGGCTCAGACCGATGATATGTTCATAGAGCATCGTTTTGATGTTACCGATATTCTTTGTAAGGGTCAGAACAATATTAAGGTGTATTTCCGTTCACCCATTAAAGAGGTTGAGGGCAAACGCGCTCTCCCCGGTGCATTTACCACCGAAAGACTTCATTCCCGTCGTATACAGTGTACCTATGGTTGGGACTGGGTTGCAAGATTTGTAACTGCAGGTATTTTTAAAGATGCCTACATTGAAATCGGTGATGAATTTGCAGTGGAAAATGCCTACATTTACACCGTTAGCATTGAGGGTGATGCTCCCCAAATTTGCTTTGAGGCAGAGTTTAAAAACTTTGAAAAGGGCGAGCATATAACCGTTGAGGTAATTTCGCCGGAGGGAGAAATTGTTCACTCGCATAAATATTTTGTTAAGGAAAAAGAGCTTAAAGACCACATTAATATTGTGGGTGGCAGGCTTTGGTATCCCGCCGGGTACGGTGAGCAGCCTATTTATACCTTAAAAATTCACAATAGAGAATTTAAATTCGGTATTCGTACTGCTGTTATTCATCAGGTAAGGGATGCTGTAGGCGGTGAATATTACAACAAGGCTCTTAGCATTAAGTCCACACCCCTTGGTCAGAAGGTGGACCAAAACGAGGAATTTTCCGGTTTTGAGCTCAGGGTTAACGGGGTTCCTGTTTTTTGTAAGGGCGCAAACTGGGTGCCATCAGAGCCATTTCCCTCGGCAGAGGATAATGAAAAGATAACCGAGATTTTAACTCTTGCAAAAGAGGCTAACTTAAATATGCTCAGAGTCTGGGGCGGCGGAATTTTTGAAAGACAGCATTTTTATGATGAGTGTGACCGCCTTGGAATTATGACTACTCAGGACTTTTTAATGGCCTGCGGTCAGTACCCCGAATATGACGATTATTTTATAAATCAGCTTAAAAATGAAACCGAGTATGCCGCCAAAAAGCTTAGAAATCATCCCAGCCTTATGTGGTGGTCGGGTGATAATGAAAATGCTGTAAGAGGCCATGATGATAAAGAGGAATATGATGGCAGAACGGCTATTCACAGCGGTATAGCACCCGTTTTAATGAGGTTTGACCCGCAAAGAAGATTTATGCCCTCCAGTCCCTGCGGTGGCATTGAGTATCAGTCTATGACGGTGGGTACAACCCATCATACTAACTTTTTGGGTAACACATTGTATCCGTATATCAACAAGCAGGATATGACCGATTATAAAGAGTTTTTTGAAATGATGCTCTCTCGCTTTGTTTCAGAGGAGCCTACTCTCGGTGCATCAAGTCTGCCCTCGCTTCGCCGTTTTATGACCGATGATGATATTTTTAACAGTGATGATATGTGGCTTTTCCACACCAAGGATCAAGGCACACCTGAGGTTCCTAACGTTTATTTTGCAGGCAACTTTGCACGCAAGGTTTTGGGCGAGTTCAAGGATTCCGTGGACAAGGTGTTTAAGCTTAAATATGCTCAGTATGAGTGGGTAAGAATTACTATGGAAAATCTTCGCCGCAATAAGGGTTATTGCAACGGCGAGATTTACTGGATGTGGAATGACTGCTGGCCCGCAGCAATCGGCTGGGCATTTGTGGATTACTATTGCCAGCCCAAGGCATCCTTCTATTCCTTTAAGCGCGCCGCCGCCCCCGTACTGCTTTCTGCAACCAAAAAGGGCGAAAATTATGATATTTACATCACAAGTGATGAGGCTAAGGATGTATCGGGAGAGCTTACCCTTTACATATTAAGCAGTTCAGGAATTAAGGAACACAGCACAACTGTTATTACGGGAAAGGGTGCGGTGGCAACCGTAGTAAAATCTGTGCCTGTAAGTATTATGGGTGCAGGCGATGTTCTTATTGCTGAATTTAAGGCAGAGGGTAAGGTTTATCGTACCTTCTATCGCGAGGGGAATCTGCCAATTGCTCCCACAGAGGGCGTTGCCGTTACCAATCAGACCGAGGATAGCATAACCATTACGGCAAGCAGTTATGTTCATACGGTGGAGCTTGAGGGTGAGTATGTTTTTGATGATAACTACTTCTCAATGCTTCCCGGAGAAACCAGAAAAATCGGCTTTAAAAAGGCAAGAATACACGATTCAGATGAAATTGCTTTAACCGCATACAGTATAGAATTTTAGTTTTATATGTTATCTTTTAAAGACCCGTTACGGAGAAATCCGTAGCGGGATTTTTGTTTTTAAAATAGTGGGGGGAAAGATAAAAAATTTGTTGTTATAATAGGCTCACACAATGAACAAGGCGCCATTCATTGTGGAATGACTCTTCGGAAAGACGATGAAAGGAGAATTTTTGTGCAAAAAGAAACCGATATTTTAACACCTGTTGAGTGTGAGGATAACCCCGCCGACAGGACAATGTCGAAAAACAATTCAGAGAACAAAGGCGATATTCCTGCGGAAAATCAAAACACCTCTACCGACAGGGAGAACAAATCCACTGAGGCTTCAGATATAGCCTTATTGGATGCAGATTTTGAGGAGCTTATAAAAGGCCCCTATAAGGATGCTTTTGCAAAAAAGGTGCAAGGCATTATAAACAAAAGGTTTAAGGAACAAAAAATCGCCGAAAATAAGGCGGCGAATCAAAGTCAGGGGGATGATAAAGCTCCCGATTTTGAAAATACCCCAAACGGTAGTGAGTCTGCCGTAAAAAAAGAAAAATCCACCTACGATGACCTTATTTTGGCAGGCGTCGACCCCGATACGGCATATCGTGTCCTCCACCTTGATGAAATTATGGACTCCTCGATGCGCTATGGGGCCGAGCTTGCGGCAAAACAGCTTACCGACAGTATCCGCAGTAAGGCGGCACGACCTTATGAATCGGCACTTACGGGCAAGGGCTATTCGGCAAAGCTTTCGGCAAGCTCTCTTACCCCCGAAAGACGCAGAGAGCTTGCTAAAAAGGCCCTTATGGGTGAACAAATAGGATTTTAAAGGAGAATTTAAATGAGCGAAAAAATCAATAATAACGAAACAACTCTTTCTAATGATATGAGAACCTACTACAAGGATTATCTTTGTGATAATGCAAACGAAAATCTTGTACATGACCAGTTTGGTCAGAAACACCCTATTCCAAAGGGTAACGGAAAAACAATCGAATTCCGTAAGTATTCACCACTGCCTAAGGCAACAAAACCCCTTGCTGAGGGTATTACTCCCGACGGTCAGGAGCTTAAGGTTTCCACTGTCAGCTCCACCGTTGCACAGTACGGCGGTTGGGTAGGTATTCCCGATATGCTGGAGCTTACTACCATTGATACCAATATGGTTCAGGCTACCGAAATTTTAGGCGATCAGGCAGGACGCACCTTGGATACCGTCACCCGTGAGGTTTTAAACGGTGGTACCAATGTTATGTATGCCCCCATTGTTAAAAATGGCGCTACTACTGCCGTAACTGCCCGTTCATCCCTTACAGGCGATGCAAAGCTCAGCGTGGATGTTATTCTCCGCGCCGCCGCAAAGCTTAAAAACAACCTTGCAAAGACCATTAACGGCAGTTATGTTGGCATTATTCACCCCTTTGTTGCATATGACCTTATGCGCAGTGAGGAGTGGATGGATGCTCACAAGTATTCTGCGCCCGAAAACCTTTTCAACGGTGAGGTAGGCAAAATAGGCAATGTTCGTTTTGTTGAATCCAATGAGGCGAAAATTTTTCGCGGTGAGGATTTAACCGCATCTGCCCGAAATCTTTCGGTAAAGACTGCCGTTACAGGCGGCACCGAAATTACCGTAAATGAGGAAATAACAGCCGAAGATGCCGAAAAGCTTGTAGGTCGCAGTGTTATTATCGCAGGCGAGGCAAGAGAGATTGTAAGTGCTACCTCTGCCACCGCAGGCAGCGCAAGTATAACAGTTGATTCTGCAATTACTGCAAATGCCAATGCAACCGTTTATCCCGGTGAGGGCGGTCAGGATGGTATCAGTGTGTACTCCACACTCATCCTTGGTGCAAATGCATACGGCGTTACAGAGCTTGAAAACGGCGGTCTTGAGCATATTGTAAAGCAGCTTGGCTCTGCCGGTACTGCCGATCCTCTTAATCAGAGGGCTTCTGCAGGCTGGAAGGCTACCAAAACTGCTGAGCGTTTGGTAGAAAATTATATGATTCGTGTTGAATCCTGTTCTACCTTTGCTGACGAATACGCAAACTAATACACTAAAGCTTGGGGCACCGCTTTTGCGGTACCCCGGGTATTTTAAAAATCTACCTTAACGGAGGAAATTAATATGGCAGAAACAAAAAACACCGCCCGCCTTGAAAAGGAAATTGAGGAGCTGAGGGCGGCACTTAATATGAAGCAGATTCAGGAGGCGGAAAAAATCAGCGCTATCCGCGCTAATGAGGAATATATGAAGCAACCTGTAACCATAAAGCTTTTTAAGGATAACGGCAAGTACCGCGACGATGTTTATGTGGCAGTAAATGACCGTTCATATCTTATTAAGCGCGGTGTGGAGGTTACTGTTCCCCGCTTTATTGAGCAGGCTTTAAAAAATTCACTTTCTCAGGATGAGTATGTAGCTTCTCTTGTAGAAAAGCTGCAAAGCGATTTTGAAAAAAGCAATCGCTAACATAATGGAGGGTACAAAATATGTCAAGCTATACCTTAAATATTCAGGTTGAGGGGGGAAATATTTCTGCCGATTGCAGTCTTTTAACTGCCGACTCGGTTGAATATATTCTTGCCGCCTTTAATTTTGATGAAAGCTGGAATGAACTTTACAAAACTGCTGTTTTTCGTGTGGGTGAGCTTGTGTATCACGCTCCCCTTGAGGATAATTCCTGTAAAATCCCCTTTGAGGCACTCAAAGAGCCTATAATGTATATTTCCGCGTTTGGTGTTCAGGGCAATACCCGAGCCACCACCGCCGAACTGCCTATACAAATTCAAAACAGCGGATATACCATTTGTGAGCCATCGGCACCCACTCCCGACCCCTATAATTATTTTATTGAAAAGGCCAATGAACTAAGGAATGAAGCGGTTGCGGCGGCAAACGAAAGCGCCGAAAATGCCGAAGCTTCAAAAAATAATGCAGAGTCGGTTGTAACTACCAAGGAGCGCATAATGGCAATGGCGCTGGAGGTTGAAAACAAAAGGAATCAGACGGCTGAATCTGCAAGTCAAGCGGCTGTGTCTGCTTCGTCAGCTCAAAAAAGCGAAAATGAAGTGAACGAGCTTTATACTATGGTAAGGGCGCGGGCATCAGATGCTGTTGCGGCTGCTAACAGAGCTCAGTCAACTGTTATGAATGAGATAAACAGCCATAATTCCAGCATCAATTCTATGGCTCATCCTAACATTGTAAACATAGCAAATGAGGCAAAGGTTATAGCACTTGGTAAAGCAAGCGCCCTTTGCTTTGATACCGAGCAACAGCTTAATGATTGGGTTGCAGGTAATTATGAGCGAGCCGATGGTAAAACAACGGCTAACCTTAAAATCGGTGATAATCTGTATATTCTGGAGCTTGGTGTTCCCGATTATTGGTGGGATGGAAAAAGTATTCAGCCTTTGGGTGCTGAAAAGCCTGATTTTACAGATTTTTACACAAAAAATCAGATTGATGACCGTTTATCTGACGCTACCTTCGACCTTTTAAGCAGAAGCGACTATAACAGCCTTTATTCGGCAGGCGAGCTTGATGCCGGAAGAATTTATTTTGTTTATGAGGAGGAGTAAAAATGACTCTGCTTAGCATTATAACAATAATTAAAAGGCGATTTCCCAATGCGGATTCTACAGAGATATGTCGCCTTATAAATGAGCTTGAAGGCAGAATAATTGACGAAATATTTTCGCCAATAGGCAAGACCTGCCGCGCTCCTGAATTGGATGTTAAAACCGATATGGGAACGCACCTTTTATTGGGAACGGAGCAGCTTTCAATATATATTTATTATATTTCTTCGGTTCTGTCCTTGCAGGAGTCGGATGGTGAGGCTTATGGGGTTTATTCGGTGCTATTTAACGAAAAATTCAGCGAGCTTGCCGTTTCTTACAGGCGGCAGAATATGCCTGTAAAATGCGTCAGACTTACAGGGGGGATTTAAGTGAAGCTACCTACTTTTTCGGCTTTTTCAAAGCCTCAATCTGTAAGCGGGATTTTTAACGGTGTAGGTCCGGAAGGTCTTGAAGATGCAATGAATTTGGTTTGCACAGATTTTTGTCGCACTCGTCGTCCAAGAAGGGCGGTTTACTTTCATAAAACCAAACCCGATCAGATTATAGTGTGTGAAAATCGTTTGTTTTTTAGATTTGGCAACACCCTTAAAGAAATTGTAAAGACCTCTGACGGAAGCTTTGCAGAGGGTGAGAAAGAATATCAGCTTAACAATTATTCTGCAGATACCGATCGTAAGCTTATAATGTGGGATGAAAAGCTTTATGTTCTACCCGACAACATACAAATCGGTGAGGATGTCTGGTTACCCTTTGCAGAGTCTTATGCCGTTTCGACGGCCCTACCATTTATAAATTCCCGAACACTGTTCTATACAAGTGGTTATGATGGTGTAGAGCGCTGTAACGCTGCTTATACGCTTTCAATAGGTATGAAGCTGCGCTTTTCCTGGATATCTGATAAAGTCTTCACCATTAAAACAATTGAAACTAAGAGTTCTATTACAACGGAGGGTGATATTATTGATGAAGGCTTACGAATAATGCTGGACGATGATGTCAGCCGTTACAAATCTCCGCCAAGTGATGCTAAAATCAAATACAGCAATCCCCGCAACCGTCCTATATTGAATGACCTTTGGATTGGTTATAACCAAAATCTGGAATTTTCCGGCAAAGATATATATTTTTATAGTATCAACGGGAATTATAATCTTGATATTAACAACTATTTTAAGGTTGGACAAAGAGTAAAAATAGGCGGTTCTTCTGTTTCAAGAAACAATGTTATTGCAAAAATAACATATATAAATAATAATTCAATAAGCTTTGATTATGATTTTAAAGGCATAGTTGAGGCGGAAAAAACAGTAATTACCTTAACACCGTTAATACCTGATTTTTCACATATTCTGCTTACGGAGGACAGGCTTTTTGGCGTAGATAATTCTACGGGTAAGTTGTATATATCTGCGCTTAAAAACCCTTTTTTCTTTTACGATAATCCCAAAGATGCACAGGATGCCTGGGAGGTTAAAATAAATGGTACCGCCACAGGAATTACCCTTTGGCAGGATAATATAATTTGCTTTACCGAAAGCGGCGGCTTTAGAATTTTAGGCTATACTGCGCTTAATTTCGGTATAAGGCAGTTATCCCTTAACGGAATAAAAAAGGATTGTGGCGATTCCCTTGTAAGGGTGGGCGATACCCTTTACTACTATTCCGAAAAAGGAGTTATGAAGTATTCGGGTGGCAGTGATAAAAAAATATCCAACGGACTTATGGCGCTTAATGGTGTAAAAACCTCAATTACAGACGGCGCTTTTGTTTATATGCTTGGTAATGGCCGTATTTGGGTATACGATACCGATTCAGAGGTGTGGTGGAGTGAAAATGGCGAAAATATTTCGCAAATATTCAATTTTGATTCTAATCGCTATCTCTGTGCGGATGATGTAATATATCTTGCTGAAAGCGATAATGACACCACTGTAAATTGGGAGTTTGCGCTACACTTTTTGCCAAACAATACATCTAAAACTGTTCAGCCTGTTAATTACCTTTTAAGCTGTTCAAAGGATACCGATTGTGTTTTAACACTATTTTCAAGAGCTTACGGTGAAACCGAATGGAAAAACTGCGGTGTTTACCCCATAAAGGGGGAGGGGATTACCAAAATCCCACTATTTAAAACTCATTGCAGTGGTTTTATGATAAGGGCGGAGGGCTATGGCAGGTTTTCGCCCGAAAGCTGGACTGCATATTATAGAAATGTGGATTAAAAATCAACCGTAATAGAAACACTATTGATTCTATTACGGTTGATTCTGTTTGTTTTTCTATATTTTTAAAGTGGCTTGATTTTGGTATTTTATATAATGTTTATCTAAAAATTTAAAATTCCCAAATGCTCTAAAAGAATTTTAACACCCATAATAATAAGTATTGCGCCGCCGGTAAATTCGGCTTTGGATTTAAACCTGCAGCCCACTATTTTGCCCAGCCACACTCCAACGGCAGAAATCACAAAGGTTATTACACCAATCAGCGAAACCGAGCTTGCAATATTAACATTTAAAAATGCCAATGTTACCCCAACTGCCAAGGCATCTATGCTGGTTGCAACCGCCAAGGGCAGCATACTTCTAAACGAAAAATCGTCGGTATGTGCTTCTTCATCCTTAGATAAGGCTTCTTTTATCATATTAGCGCCTATAATAGATAGCAGCACAAAGGCTATCCAATGGTCTACCGATTCTATGTATTCACGGAAATTTATTCCCAAAAAATAACCTATAAGGGGCATAAGTGCCTGAAATCCACCAAAATACAGTCCTGTTATTATAAGATGACGGGGCTGTAGCTTTTTAACCGTAAGGCCCTTGCATATTGCAACGGCAAAGGCATCCATAGCCAGACCTACCGCCAGAATAAGTTGTTCTATAATGCTCATTTAAAAATCGGCTCCTTAAATAAAATGAAGGCTTATATATTTTATTATATTTGCGAATAAAAATCAACTATAAAAAATGTATTTTTATGTTGCAATTGATATTATGAAAATGTATAATAACTATATATTGATTTTTGGCGGTGATGTTGTGATTACATATAACAAAGAAAAACAAATTTTTAAGCTTGATACTAAAAACACATCATATATAATCGGTTTTTTGCGTGACAGACTTTTGCTAAACCTTTACTATGGCAAAAAACTAAAGGATTTTGACTATAATTTAAGTGACCTTTCGGTTCACGGAAGATCACTTACATCGGTGGAGGCAGGACTTGAAGGCGCAGGTCAGGGTGAAATACATTCTCTTGATTTTTCCACCTTTGGCAATGCCGATTTAAGACTTCCCACCCTTCACCTTAAATATGCCGATGGCAGTATGGTTTCTTGCTTTAAATACCGCAATCATAAAATATATGCAGGCAAGCCGCTTTTAAAGGGTCTGCCCGCTACATATGTAGAGGATGACAGCGAGGCTGATACTTTGGAGCTGGAGCTTTTTGACGAGCTGCAAAAGGTATCGGTTACCCTTATTTACACCGCTTTTAATAACATTGATGCCATTGCCCGCTCTATAAGGGTTAAAAATGAGGGCGAAAATCAGGTGCAGATCGCCCGCATTATGAGCGCAACTATTGATATGCAAAGCGCCGCTATGGATTATGATTTTCTCCACTTGGACGGCGCCTGGGCAAGAGAGCGTTTTGTTCGCCGCCAGCCTATTTATAAGGGTAATCAGGAGATATACTCCCGCAGGGGTATTTCAAGCCCGCATCACAACCCATTCTTTGCAATGGTGCGCAAGGATGCAACCGAGCTGAATGGCGAGGTTTACGGCTTTAACCTTATTTATAGCGGCAACTTTACCGCGGGTATTGAGTGTGATGTTTATGACACCACCCGCGCATACATAGGTATTAATCCCTTTACCTTTAATTGGGAATTGGAATCCGGTGATGAATTTCAATCCCCCGAGGCAATTCTCACATATTCTATCGAGGGTATTTCGGGTATGTCCCGCATATTCCATAAGCTTTATCGCACCCGTCTTTGCAGGGGCAAATTCCGCGATACCCAGCGTTACGCCCTTATAAACAACTGGGAGGGTACCTACTTTAATTTCACCGAAGAAAAGCTTATTGACATTGCCAAAAAGGGCGCCGAAATCGGTCTTGACCTTATGGTGCTGGATGACGGCTGGTTCGGTAGACGAAATGATGATAAATCTTCCCTTGGTGATTGGTTTGTAAACAAAGAAAAGCTTCCAAACGGTCTTGACGGACTTGCAGAAAAAATAAATGCCATCGGTATGAAGTTCGGATTATGGTTTGAGCCTGAAATGGTTTCCCCCGACAGTGATTTGTTCCGCGCGCATCCTGATTGGGCTATTCAGGCAAAGGGCAGAGCATCATCCCTTGGCAGAAATCAGCTTGTTTTAGATCTCTCCCGCAATGAGGTATGCGATTATATTATAGATGTCATTACCGATGTTTTATCAAACGCTAATATTGAATATGTTAAATGGGATATGAACCGAAGCTTTAGCGAATTCTGGTCCTTTGGTCTTGACAGCGAGCATCAGGGTGAGCTTTGTCACCGCTATGTGCTTGGCCTTTACAGGGTTATGGAAACCCTTACTTCCCGCTTCCCTAATATTCTTTGGGAGGGCTGCGCCTCGGGTGGCGGTCGATTTGACGGCGGCATTTTATACTATATGCCACAAATCTGGACCAGTGATTGCTCTGACGCAGGGGAGAGAATGAGGATTCAGTATGGCACAAGCATTTGCTATCCTCTAAGTGCAATGGGTAGTCATATTTCGGCTGTTCCCAATCATCAAACAGGTCGCGAATGTACCCTTGCAACCCGCGGTGATATAGCAACGATGGGTCAGTTTGGCTATGAATTGGATATGTCCAAAATGAGCGACGAGGAGCTTGCTCAGGCTAAGGAGCAGGTTAAATTCTATAAAAAATACGGTGAGGTTTTCCACAAGGGCGACCTTTACAGACTCCGCTCACCCTTTGATGGCAACGAAGCGGTTATGGAATTTATCTCAGAGGATAAAAACACCGTTATTTTAAATTATGCCAACCGCCTTTGCACCATTAACAACGCCGTTGTAATTGTTAAGCTTGCAGGGCTTGACCCCGATGCAATCTACACAGAGGTTGAAGGTCATATAGGGAATAATACATTCTCCAATATGGTTACGGTAGGCAGAGAATACTCAGGCGAATTTCTTATGAATTACGGTCTTAAATTCACAAATCAACGAGATTTTCAAACCACTATAAGAATATTTGTTAAGAAATAAAAGAGGTTTAATAAATGCATAAAAGAATTCTGTTTGCACTGGATTTAGAGGGTGTAAACTTTGTTGTTGGCGCTCCTTACATACCTTTTGGCGATACCCCCGATTATAAGGTTGCGGTAAGGGAAGCCGCCACCGAAATTAACGCCGCCGCAGAAGCTCTTTTTTCGGCAGGTGTTACTAAAATTGATGTATGGGATAATCACGCAGGTGGGGGTAATCTGAGTCAGGATATGCTTGACCCCCGCATTACACTTTTAAAGGTTGACCCAAAATTGCCCAGAATGAGCTTTGCCCAAGACAAGTACGATTGTATCTGTTATTTCGGTTATCACACTATGGAGGGTACTCTGGGTGGTGTTCTTGCCCACACTATGAACGGTTTTGAACACCAGTATTACAAAATCAACGGAAAATATGTAGGCGAGGTAGACCTTGATTCAGGCATAGCCGCCGAACACAATATGCCGTCTGTTTTTTATGTTGGCGGGGACCGTAGTTGCCATCAGGCATCGGCTTCGGTACCGGGAATTGTTACGGTAACAACCAAGGAAGAATTATCCCGCAACAAGGCTAATTTCCGTAATAATGACGAGCTTCTAGCCGAAATTAAAGAGAAAATCTGCATTGCCGCAGAAACCAAGCTTAACCTAAAAAAATTCACCTTTCCGTTGGTGTTTGAAAAATCCTTCAAGCGTGTTGAGAGAGCCGCTGAATTTATGGAAGACTGTATTTCATTTAATTTAGATGCCGACTATTTAAGCGATGAGGTTATGGGTAAGGACGGTCATACGGTTGTAATAAATATAAAAGATATTAATGAGTTTTTAAAAGTAATTTAAAGGGAGCGTTTTATTTGAAATTTGATAATATTTCTCCAAGCGGCAGTGTGGACTGCTTCGTTTTACTAAAAACGGTTGAGAAAAAAACCTCTGCTAAGGGTGGCTTTTATCTTGATGCCACCATTGCAGATAAATCGGGCGAGATGAACGCCAAGCTTTGGGATTATTCCGAGGCCGTTCACGGTGTTTATGAGGCGGGTAATCTTGTTAAGCTAAGAGGTACTGTTTCAGAATACAGGGGTGTAAATCAGTTCCGCATTGACCGTATTCGTCTTGTTCTGCCTGAGGATGGTGTTGATATTAATGATTTTGTGCCCTCTACAGGCTTTAATGAAGCCGATATGTGGAACGAGCTTTATAATATTGCAGATGCCTTTGCCGATGCCGATTTAAAGGCTATTGTAACCACAATTTTAAAGGACAAAAAGGAGCAGATGCTCTACTGGCCCGCCGCATTTAAAATGCATCACGCGGTAAAAGGGGGACTTCTTTGTCATACCCTTTCCATAGTGCGTCTTGCAGAGGCGGTTTGCCGAGTTTACACCTTTGCCGACCGTGAGCTGCTTTTAGCGGGCGTAATTCTGCACGATATTGGCAAAATCGAAGAATTTGAGCTTAACTCCACAGGGCTTGTTTCGGGCTATAGTCCCAAGGGCAATCTTGTGGGACATCTTGTAAGCGGCGCCGTTACGGTAGAAAAGACCGCCGAAAAGCTTGGTATTACATCAGATGTTCCTATGCTGCTTTCACATATGCTTATATCCCACCACGGCGACCCCGAATTTGGTGCGGCGGTGCTGCCCCAGTTTTTAGAGGCAGAATTACTTAGTCAGCTTGATATGATGGATGCTACTGTTTTTGAAATTTGTGAGGCTACCGAGGATGTTAAATCGGGCGAAACTACGGGTAGAATATTTGGTCTTGATAACCGCAAGCTTTATAATCACGGCAGAACCTCAAACAAATATGACCCCAAAATATTTTAAGTGAGGAATTAAAAATGCGAGGATTTATTTTGCGTTTTCCAAACGGTAAGCCTAAGGCTATGACCTTTAGCTATGACGATGGTGTTATAGAGGATTTAAGGCTTATGGAGCTTATGAAAAAATACGGCATAAAGGGCACCTTTAACTACAACACCTGTTTTTATGAAGATACCGATGAGCCGGCTGCCCGCCTTAAAATATCAGATATAAAGGCTGTTGCAAACGATACACAGTTTGAAATTGCTTGTCACGGTCATATGCATCCATACTACACCTTTTTACCTCAGGCGGCAGCTACTAATGACATTATGACAAATCGCAAAAAGCTTGAGCATATAACAGGTAAAATTATTCGTGGCTTTGCATACCCCAGCATTTCGGCTTTTAATGATATAAGCGAAACTGCTTTAAAGGCGGCGGGAATTGTTTATGCCCGCATGGCGACCAGAAACAATAATTTTTACCTTCCCGAAAACTGGTTCAGATGGGAGCCTACCTGTCACCATAAGGATTCCATTAAAACATATGAAGAATTTAGCAAAATAACAAATCCACGCTCCAAGCCGCTTGTTATGTATGTTTGGGGACACTCATTTGAATTTGAACGCGAAAATAACTGGGAGCTTATTGAGGAGCTTTTTGAAAAGTGCCACGATAATCCCGAAATTTGGTGCGCTACCAATATGGAAATTTACAATTATGTAAATGCTTTTGAATCGCTGGTTTTCTCTGCTAACGGAAAAAAATTTATAATCCCACCGCAATTGATTTATGGGGAATTTTTAATCCAACCAAAAAAGCAGGTAGCGGCAAGCTTATAAAAATCCCTGCGGGTGAAACCGTAGATTTAAAATAAAAATGTACTAAAGGAGTAATTTTAAATGAAATCGTTTGTACTTCGTTTTCCAAACGGTAAGACTAAGGCTATGACCTTTAGCTATGATGATGGTATTCCTGCCGATTTAAGACTTATTGAGCTTATGAAAAAATACGGCATTAAGGGTACATTTAACATAAACACCTTCCATTATGAAAATGGGAATGAACCCGAAAACCGCCTTAAAAAGAGCGAGCTTAAAGAAATTGCAGATAACCCTCTGTTTGAAATTGCCTGCCACGGTCACACCCACCCGCATTACACATTTTTACCACAATCTGTAGTTACGGATGATATTATGACCAATAGAAAGGAAATTGAGGCAATTACCGATAAAATCATTCGTGGCTTTGCTTACCCTTACGGCCCTTATAATGAGATAAGCGAGGAATCTATAAAGGCTGCGGATATAGTTTATGCCCGTACAGTCAAATCCACTAATGATTTCTTTTTACCCGAAAACTGGCTTCAGTGGCACCCAACCTGCCATCATAAAAATTCGTTAGAACTTTATGATAAATTTGAGGCTTTTAACCGCGCCGTTAGCAATCCTGTGGTTATGTATGTTTGGGGTCACACCTATGAGTTTGACAACGATAACAACTGGGAGCTTATTGAGGAGTTATTTAAAAGGTGTCATAAAAACCACGATATTTGGTTTGCTACTAATATGGAAATTTATAATTATGTAAAGGCATTTAAATCTCTTGTTTTTTCTGCTGATGGAAAAACCGTTCATAACCCATCAAGGACAGATGTTTTTGCGCTATTGGATGGATATTGGGAGCCTGATTCGGGTACGCCTATTTTAGTTCCCGCAGGGGAAACCGTAAAATTATACGATTAAAAGGTGAGTGCGATTATGAATAAAATTGCAAAATTTCACAAGGTAAGCTTCGAACAGTTTTCTGCGGCATATTCTTCGGCAACAAAAGATTGCTATGAAAATATAAAAATGCCCAAGCGCGCCACCGTAGGCTCGGCGGGATATGATTTTTATGCCCCCTTTGATTTCACCCTCGCCCCCGGTGAGGAGATTACTATTCCCACAGGCATCCGCGCAGAGATTGAAAACGGCTATGTGCTACTTATTTATCCCCGTAGCGGATTAGGTTTTAAGTTTCGTCTTACCCTTAATAACACCGTAGGAGTAATTGACAGCGATTATTTTTACTCCGATAATGAGGGTCATATTATGGTGCGTATGACCAACTGCCATAACGAAAAAACCGTTAGTGTTGAAGCTGGTCAAGGCTTTGCGCAGGGCATATTTATGCCCTTTGGAATTACCCTAGATGATGATGCCGACGGTATTCGTAACGGTGGCTTTGGTTCTACCAATGCTAAATAATTTTAGTAGTGTTTTATTTTAAAACAGTTTAATTATGTATAACTAAACCTCGTTCTGCGACCTTTGACCGCAGAACGAGGTTTTTTTACGAATAAATCTGTGGATGCGGTTTGGCATTTACTCCGCGTCCACCGGTCGCGGACCGGTTTTATTACGAATAGGTTAGTGGATGCGGCGTAGCTTTTACCCCGCGTCCATTTTATTTGTGGGTGTAAGGCGATTTTTAGTCTGTGCTATGCCTTTTTAAAACAACCCGATAAATTGTGGTATGTATGCACAAATTTGCGGTTCAGGAGGCCGTCCCCGGACGGGGAAGGGGGACGACGAACGGCGGTGGAAGGGGAGATTTTTTGCAGCAGAAAGACCTTAATAAAGCGGTTTGTGACGGTTTTTCAACCCTTCCCCCAGCGTACGCTGGGCCCCCTTCCCTGTCTAGGGACGGCCTCCGAGGTCACATCTTCAAACAATAATTTATCTGTGACCTTCCGACCGCGGAAAGAGGTTTAGCCCCACGCCAAAAACCTATTCGGAATAAACAGCCCGAGGCTGCAAACTATAAATTAATCGTACGATTTGTATGTAAGCCGCTTTTTATAATAAATTCCTTACAAACCTTTTCATCAGGGGAACATTTCTTATCTTTCATTTTACATACACCTAAATAGTCTACATCTCTTTCTTCATCTTCATATAAAACAAAATGTTCACAACACCAACAAAGCATATCAGCTATAATAATCACCCTTTCGTATGGGGATTATATCCCCTTAATATTTTAGATTATAACCCCCATAATATAATTTGTCAAGGTGGGGATAATATGATAATTTTTGATAAGCTTTGGAAAGTAATGGAAGAAAAAGGCGTTTCAACCTATATGTTACGCGAAAAATGTGGAATTGACAGCAAAACGGTAAGGCGCCTTAAGGCTAACGAAAATATAGAAACAAAAACCTTAAACAAGTTATGTATGGTGCTTGATTGTAAGCTTGAGGACATAGCTGAATATATTAAGGATACCGATTAAACGATTAATTAAAGCAGATCTAGTTTCTTGACCGAAAGGTCTTTGAACTAGGTCTATTTTTTTTGCAACAATTAATAGGTGGAAAAATTAATCCACCTATTTTTTTATTTTTAGTGGGGGGAAAGTTTTAAAAATATTCATTATACTTATATCAGCCAAAAATACGGCTAAAAGCTTAATCTATTTGGTTGTTTAAGGAGTGTGAATAATGGAAAAATCAGAAGAAAAAAAGTCTGCTGTCAGGCGGCAACAGAGCGATAAAAAGCGCAAGAAAAATCTTATGCTTGCAACCGACAGCGCCATAAACAGGCTGGAGGAGCTTACCCGTCCCGGAGGGGAAATAGAGAGTATGGATATTAAAGAGCTAAAAAGCCTTATATCCTCTATTAAGGAGCTTACGGGTGTTACTCTGGAGCTGTCGGATAACAGGCAATCAGGCGGAATTATCATACTGCCGGAGGTGAATATCAATGGATAATACGGTATGGAAACCTCAAAAAAAGCAGATTGATTTTTTATCGCGCAACGAATATGAGGTGCTTTACGGTGGCGCGGCAGGTGGCGGTAAAAGTGATGCCCTTTTGGTAGAGGCTTTAAGGCAGGTACACATTCCGCATTATACAGCGCTTATTTTGCGTAAGACGGTGCCGCAGCTAAGCGAACTGATTGACCGAAGCAGGCAGATTTATCTTTCGGCTTTTCCTACCGCTGTTTACAATGCCACCGAGCATTTGTGGAAGTTTCCCACAGGCGCAAAAATTTACTTTGGCAGTATGCAATATGTTAAGGACAGGCTCAATTATCAGGGCAAGCGGTATGACTTCATAGCCTTTGATGAGTTGACTCATTTCACTTGGGAGGAGTACAGCTATATGTTCTCCCGCAATCGCCCATCGGGGGCGGGCACAAGGGTGTATATAAGGGCAACCACCAATCCCGGCGGGGTAGGTCACGGCTGGGTCAAGGATAGATTTATAACCCCTGCGCCGCCTATGACCCCCATTGCCGATACATACCGTATAATAACCCCCGACGGCGAAAATGTTGAAATGACCAGACAACGGATTTTTGTTCCCTCTACAGTTTTTGATAACGAAATTCTGCTCCGCAACAATCCCGAATATCTAGCCAGTCTTGCCATGCTGCCCGATGCTGAAAAAAAGGCGCTTTTATACGGTGATTGGGATAGCTTTGACGGTCAGGTGTTCACCGAATGGCGCAATGACCCTGCCCATTATGAGGATATGCGCTACACCCATGTTGTGGCACCCTTTAGAATACCTAAAAACTGGCAGATATACAGAGGCTTTGATTTTGGCTATACAAGACCCTTTAGTGTGGGATGGTATGCCGCTGATAACGATGGCAGACTCTATAGAATACGGGAATATTACGGCTCAAACGGAAAGCCTAATCAGGGTGTATGCTATGAACCCGCCCGCATTGCAGAGGAGATTCGGCGCATTGAGGAAAATGACCCTAATTTAAGGGGAAGGAGTATTATCGGCATTGCCGACCCATCGGTTTTTGATGGCTCAAGAGGTCGTTCGGTTGCTGAGATAATGGAAAAAGCGGGGGTTTATTGGCGCCCCGGTGATAATGCCCGTATATCGGGTAAAATGCAGTATCACTATCGGCTTGCTTTTGATAATGAGGGCGTACCTATGCTGTATATTTTCAACACCTGTAAAAACTTTATACGCACCGTTCCTTCCCTTTGCTATGATACCCTTAATGTAGAGGATATTGATACATCGGCTGAGGACCATATTTATGATGAATGTAGGTATGTTCTTATGCATATTCCCATAAAGGCGAGAACTCACCATATCGTTAAGAATTACGAAAAATTTTCGCCGTTATCTTCAAATAAAAATAAAGTGAAATTTTTAAGAATGTAGAAAGGATTTTATTATGAAAAACAAAACCAAAAATTTACCTATAGGTATTAATGATATTAAGGCGGCCTATAAAACTATGCTTTCTTATAAGGAGGGCAAGCGTTCTTTGGAGGAACGAATTATTGAAAATGAAGAATGGTATAAGCTTCGCTGTGGCTATACCGCACCAAACGGAGCTGTGGTGCAGAATTCCGCCTGGCTTTTCAATTCCATTATCAACAAGCACGCCGATGCTATGGATAGCTTTCCCGAGCCGAATGTTCTGGCGCGTGAACAAAGTGATGAGCAGCAGGCAAAGCTTTTTTCATCCATACTTCCCATTATTTTAGAGCAGCGAGATTTTGAACAGACCTACTCTGATGTATGGTGGTACAAGCTGAAAACAGGTACCGGTGTATACGGTGTTTTTTGGAATAATGAGCTTGAAAACGGTCTTGGTGATGTGGACATAAAGCAGCTTGATATACTTAATCTTTTTTGGGAGCCGGGCATAAAAAAGCTGGAGCAATCTGCAAATTTATTTTACGCTACTGCGGTGGATAAGGCTGCCCTTATAAGGGAATATCCCGAAAAAAGCGAAGAAATACAAAAAGGCTTTAGCGAGCTTTCGGCATATCGCCTTGAGGACGGATTTGCCGATGACAGCAAGGCGCTTGTGGTGGATTGGTATTATAAGAAAAAGGTTGGCGCTAAAACCTTGCTTCATTATTGTAAGTTTTCGGGCGATGCTTTGCTTTTTGCATCAGAAAATGAGCCGCAGTACCAAAGCCGCGGATTTTATGATCACGGCAGATACCCAATTGTTTTTGATACCCTTTTTGTGACTGAGGGTACCCCCGCAGGCTTTGGCTTCGTGGATGTTATGAAGGGTTGCCAAAGCTCTATTGACAAGCTTAATTCTGCCATTGAACGAAATGCTCTTATGGGTGAAACTCCCCGCTGGTTTATAAGTGATTCGGCAGGAATTAATGAGGAAGAATATGCCGATTGGTCCCGACCCTTTATACACACCACAGGCAGAATTGATGACCAGACCTTAAAGCAGGTTTCGGTGGATGATGTATCCTCAAGCGCTTTGGAGCTTTTAAGATTTAAGGTAGAGGAGCTTAAAGAAACCTCGGGCAACCGCGATTTTGCACAAGGCTCTACCAATTATGGAGTAACGGCGGCATCGGCAATTATGGCGCTTCAGGAGGCGGGCAATAAGCTTTCCCGCGATATGATAAAAGCCTCATTCCGCGCCTATTCTGAAGTTTGCTATTTAATATTGGAGCTTGTTCGTCAGTTTTATACCGAGCCCAGAAATTTCCGCATTACGGGTAAGGGCGGTGCGCCCGAATATGTAACCTATCAGGGCAATAGTTATTCAGGGCGAAAAAATTTCGCAAACGCTCACCCTGTTTTTGATATTAAAATTGTTCCGCAAAAGCAAAACCCATATCAAAAATCACAACAAAATGAGCTTGCTAAGGAATTATTCGGCTTGGGTATGCTTGACCCCGCTCGCAGAAAAGAGGCAAGACTTGCCATAAAGCTTATGGATTTTCACGGTAAGGAGGAGCTTCTGAACCGCCTTGCAGATGAAACGGTAACAGAGGGTGATTGACTATGACAACGGTAGCGGCAGCTTTAATATCGGCGGTGGCATCGGTTGTGGTTGGCTTGCTTGCACTTTTGGGAGTAATCATCACAAATGCAAGGTCGGGTAAGGGGATTGAACAAAAAATCGCCATTGCTCAGGCTGTGACCGATACCAAGCTTGCCGAGCTTGCAAGAGAGGTGCGTGAGCATAACAGCTTTGCAAAGCGTATGCCCGTTTTGGAGGAGCAGATAAAGGTAGTCAATCACAGAATTGACAATATTGAGAATATACTAAATTGGACACCAAAAAACTAAAAGGAGTTAAAAATATATGAATAAAAAATTTTCAAAGTGGCTTAAAGCTGCAGGAATAAGGACTGTTAAGACAATGGCGGAAACTGCGCTTGCCATTATAGGCACAAATTCTGTTGGAATTACCGATGTAGATTGGGTGGGACTTTTTTCTGCCGCCGCCCTTTCTGCAATAATTACAGTGCTGACCTGCATTAAAGGTCTGCCCGAGCTCAAGGAGGAAAACTAATGGCTAAAGTATTTATTGGTGTTGGTCATGGCGGAGCCGATAACGGCGCAGTGGCTAACGGATTAAAAGAAGATAATTTAAATCTTGCAATTGCTCTTGCCTGCCGTGATGAGCTTGCAAGGCACGATGTTACGGTTGGTATGAGCCGCACAAAGGATGAAGCTGATCCACTTGCCGATGAAATAAAGGAGTGCAATGCTTTTGCCCCCGATTATGGGGTGGAAATCCACAATAACGCAGGCGGCGGTGACGGTGTTGAAATTTTTCATCACTATGGCGGCGGTAAGGGTAAAACCCTTGCACAGAATGTAATTAATGAGATTGTTGCTATAGGTCAGAACTCCCGCGGTCTTAAAACCAAAAGAAATTCTGATGGCAGGGATTATTACGGCTGGATAAGGCAGACAACGGCACCCGCCATTTTGGTTGAATGCGCCTTTATGGATAATAAAAATGATATTGCCATAATTGATACTGCCGCTGAGCAAAGACAAATGGGTATTGCCATTGCCAAAGGTATACTAAAAACCCTTGGCATAAAGTGGGTAGCAGAAAAAGAACCTGCCACAGCAAATACTAAAAAGCTTTACCGTGTACAGGTTGGTGCTTACAGCGAAAGAAAAAACGCAGAGGAAATGCAAAAAGCCCTCAAAGCCGCAGGCTTTGAGGGGGTGATTGTAAATTAAAAAACTTCGGGGCGCAGTCCTGCCGAAATAAATTCATCGTTTGGTACAAGACCTTCACCAAAGCCTGCCGAACGCATATATTTTTGGTGGGGGTCAATATCGGCAGAAGCACTGCCAACCTCTTTCCCCATATCCTTTAAAATAATTCCGTCGGGAGCAACCAGCATTGAGCAACCGCCGTGTTCGTCATCGTCCATTGAGTAGGATGAACGGGCAACAAAGGCATTGCACCTAAAGGCTGTGAGCATTGCCTGCGCTCTTATAATATCGGTGCGTTCACCTCTTTGATAACCGGGAATAACTACAATATCCGGCTTAAAGGCGGCAATATGTTCAATCTGCTCGTTGTAGTAAACATCATAGCAGGTCATAAACCCAAAACGAATACCGTCCAGCTCGCAGGTGCATTGTCCGTTACCATAGGCAACCCCAAGCTTTACCTCCGACGGCGGCAGATGAATTTTATCATAAACAAAAGCAGCTTCGCCTGATTTATTAAAAAGGTAGGAGCTGTTTTTTATTTTTCCGTCCCGTCTTTCCAAAACATTTATAACAACATATGCCGATTTTTCTTTAGCAATTTTTGATGCGGCTTTTAACATCTCTGCCGCGCGGGGTAGGGCGGCAAGCTCCTTTTCGGGGTCAGAAAGTCCGCCCGCATTTGAATATTCAGGCAAAACAATAATACCATCCTTTTCAACCTCTGCCAGCTTGTTTATTAAAAAATCTGCAATCACGCTATCGGGGTTATTACCTGAATAGTATTTTGGTTGTACAACTGTAACCTTCATTTTTTGCCTACTCGCTTTCTGCTAAATATTCCTCGGCATAGTGTACTGCGGTGGCACCGTCCGAAACGGCGGTAACAATCTGCCTTAGTGCCTTTGTGCGTACATCACCCACTGCAAAAACTCCGGGTATGCCCGCTTTTGTGGATTCATCAGAAATAATATAGCCGTTTTCATCAAGGGGAATAATGCCTTTTAAAAATTCAGTGGCAGGTTTTCGACCTATGCTTACAAAAATTCCGTCTAAAGAAATTTTGCAAACCTCACCCGTTTTAATATTTTGAACCTCGGCACCGCTTACCCTTTGGTCGGTTATAAAATCGGTTATTTTACTATCCCATAAAAATTCAATATTCGGGGCGGATTTTAGTGGTTCGTGGTATATTTTTGTTGCCCTTAAAGTATCGCGTCTGTGAATTAAATAAACCTTTTTTGCAAGGCGGGATAGATATAGCGCATCTGCCGCCGCTGAGTTTCCACCGCCTACAACCGCTACGGTTTTATCCTTGTAAAAGCGACCGTCACAGTGGGCGCAGTAGTGAATACCCTTGCCCATAAATTCGGTTTCACCCGCAATACCAAGCTCCCTTGGATTGGCGCCTGTTGCTATAACAACGGTGCGGCACTCATATTCGGCGTAATCGGTTATAACCTTTTTTATGTTGCCGTTAAGCTCAAGGGCGGTTACCTCGGCATATTCGGTAAGGGCGCCAAAACGCTCGGCAGAGTTCTGCATTTTCATACCAAGCGTAAAGCCGTCAATTCCCTCATCAAAGCCGGGGTAATTGTCCACCGTACCTGTAAGTCCTAACTGTCCACCCGCCGACATTCTTTCCAGCAAAAGGGTGCTGAGTCCGGCTCGCGCGGCATAAAGGGCGGCGGTATAGCCTGCCGGTCCACCGCCAATTATTATCATATCGTAAACGGACATATTTTCACCCTCAAAAAATTATTCTTCCAGCATTTTTAAAATCTGTGGCTTGGGTCGGGCGCCTGCTATTTGGTTTACAACCTCGCCATCCTTTAAAACTACAAGATTTGGAATGGTGGAAACACCAAACTGAATAGCAAGCTCAGGGCAATCATCCACATCGATTTTGCCTACAACATACTGCGGATTTTCCTCTGCAATCTCTTCAATAATGGGGGCGACCATTTTGCAGGGACCGCACCAATCTGCATAAAAATCCAAAAGAACCTTTTTTTCGCTTTTTTTAATTTCTTCAAAATTGGTTGAATTTATTTTTATTACTGCCATTTTAAAAATCCTTTCTTTTAATATATAAATATTATATCCTATTTTATTTTGCATTTCAATATATATTGTAATGCATTTTAGCCTTAATTTTAACATATTTTTTAAAGATAGATTTAATTTTGCTATTTCCAATATTTTGTAAATAAAATCTGTTGATTTTAGTAGTAAAAAGAGGTAAAATAATATTATATGAAAATTTTTGTTATACGAGCGGCAGCTCTTGTTTTGATTTTTGCTTTGCTTACCCTTGCAGGGTGTGGTAAAGATAATATAACCTTTTTATCCTCTAACACGGTAGGGGAGGCTTCTTTACAGTCTGATTCGGCTGATGTATTTTCATCCGACAATAAAAATACTGAAAATTCATCCTCTTATTTTACAAGTTCCACAGATAAAAACCATCTTAAAAATGAAGTGCCTTTTCCTGTGCAAAGTGTGGATTCATTATTGCAAAATACCGCATCGGATAATTTTACGGTTCAAAACGGAGTGGCTTCGGGCAGTTCTTCGGGCACAGCTTCGTCTGATATGAGCGGTTCTGTGGGTGGCACATCCTCACCTGATAAAAAAAACGATATTAGTTTTAAAGGTATATGGATTTCATATTACGAATTTCCTTTTTGGGGCAGTAGCGAGGAGCAGGCAAAGGAAAAATTTTCCGAAATGATGAAAAAGGTTGCAATGCAGGGGTATAATGCAGTTTTTTGCCATGTAAGAGCCAATGCAGATGCATTTTACCCATCAAAATATTTTCCCTTTGCTATGCAGCTTACGGGCAAGGCGGGGGGCGACCCCGGTTATGACCCGCTGAAAATTATGATATGGGCGGCTAAAAAATACAAACTTCAGTTTCACGCTTGGATAAATCCCTATAGGGTAAGTAATCTTACAACAAATCCTAATGAGCTTGCCGAGGGGCATATTGCCGCAAAGTGGCTTGCCGATGGCAGTAATAGAGCGGTTGTACATAATGGTGGTATATATTTCAATCCATCCTCTACAGATGTTCAAAGGCTTGTTTTGTACGGAATACGCGAGATTTTGGCAAAATATGATGTGGACGGAATCCATTTTGACGATTATTTTTATCCCGAAAACATAACCCCTGAATTTGATTCTGTTCAATACAAAGAATATAAGCAAGCTGCAGAAATACCCCTTTCCCTTGCTGATTGGCGTAGGGCAAATGTAAGCACCTTGGTTTCTGCGGCATACAACCTCTGCCACCAAAGAGGGGTTACTTTTGGTATAAGTCCTGCGGGAAATATGTCATTGGATAATTCTCACGATAATTATAATCTTCTTTATGCCGATATTGCCCTTTGGATGCGTAGCGAAGGTTATGTAGATTACATAATACCTCAGCTTTATTTTGGATATAATCATCCCGTGGCAAGATCGCGGTATGAGTATCTGCTTAATGTGTGGTCAGCCCTGCCAAAGCATAAAAATCTAAAGCTTTATATAGGGCTTGGAGCCTACCGTATGGACGAGGCTTGTGACGATAGTGACGAATGGCATTATGAAGCCGACCTTATGGCGCGACAGGTTACCGATGCGCGTCTTAAAGGGGCAAATGGTATAGCGGTGTTTTCATATACTGCAAGTATGTCTGAAAATCCGCACAATGCCTTGCAAATTGAAAATATGTTTGATGCAATTAATTCTAAATGATTTTTACAGGAGAGAGTAAGTTGAAAAAAAGGGATAGCGAACAAAAAACTCCTACCCAAAGCGAAATAATTGATAGCTACATAAAGCGATTGGAGAAAAAGGAAAAAGGACAAAAAAGCAAAAAACATGGTCCAAGCTTTACCCGCAGGCTAAGAATAGTTTTATCTGTTTTAACAATACTTTTGGTTGTGGCAGCGGGATTTTTGCTTTTTTATTTTGATGTTATAAACCCTGCTGAATGGTTTGGCGGGGTAAATTCCAAGCACCAAAATCTTACCGAGCTTTCCTCGCTTACCCTTTCAGATACCACCTCAACCAATACAGCTTCAACTTCATCGGGTGAGCCCGCAGTAAAGCCTGAGCGACCCTCAAAGCTTTTTGCGGCGACGGTTGTTCCCGGTGAGGATTTCTCCCTTTCTGCCACCGAGTCCGAGCTTTTGAACCTTACCAATGAAATAAGTGAAAATGGCTTTACCACCATTTTTGTTCCCCTTAATTCGGGCAGTGGCGTTTTAACCGACAGTGTGGAGGGCAAAGCCGCCCTTTCGTTGCTTTCCACCGCCGCAAAGCAAAGGGCGCTTGCGGTGTTTGGAGTTTTGAATATATCTGACCTTGCGGGGGATGACCTCACCGCCGCAGAGGGGTTAAAATATGCCACCCAAAAGCTAAGGAATGTAGCTGAATTTAACGGTATTGATGGCATAATGCTAAGCGGTTTGGAATATGAGGGCGACGATAACGATTTTAAAAGCTATGTTGCAACCGGAACCCTTTCGGGCTTTAAAAATTACAGACAAAATCTTTTAACATCGGTTGTAAATACCCTTTCAAATGAGTGCCGAGGCGCGGCACCCTCAAAGCTTTTGGGTCTTGTTACCGACGCAGTATATGCCACAAAGGATGTTAATGAAAATGGTATTGATGCCACTGCCGAAACACAGCTTTTAAGGGATAAAAATGCCGATGTTCTTTTGTGGATGGAAAAAGGCTTTTTTGATATTACCTTTGTAAAGGCAGATACAACTACAAAATCCACCTCACTACCCTTTGAAAAGCTTGTAAGCTGGTGGAGTGAAAATACTCCACCCACCTGTGATATAGGCTTTATTCTTTCAAGCGATGCCGCCCTTAAGGGTGAGGGCAATTGGAATAATCCCGATCAGCTTGGTCGTCAGCTTAAAATTTTAAACGATATTAACCGCTATGTTTTCTGCTTTAACAGTTATTCTGCCCTTAAAGCGAATACCACAGGCAGTAGTGAGCTTGTTTATAAATATCTTACGGGCGGTGTGGATGAGGATTATATTATGCGTGAGCTTTCTATAACCTCACCCTCAAAAAGTGATTTTTTAACATATGAAAATTCTGTTGCAATAATTGGTGCATCCGACCCCAACTTTCCTCTGCTTTTAAACGGCAAGGAGGCCGAGCGCACCGCCGACGGATATTTTTCTTTACAGTTGGATTTAAAGGTTGGTGAAAACAAAATCACCTTTGAACATAAAGGCACCACAAAAACCTTTAAAATTACCTACCGATATGTTGTTATTAAAGGCTACACCCTCGATTCTCCCCTTAAATGTGACGGCGGTTCGGGTATAATGGTTACGGCAGTTGCCCGAATGAACAGCACCGTAACGGCAAAGCTTGGTGATATAACAACCACCCTGCAAATGACCGAGGAGCAAGCTTATTCGGATTTTGCAACATATCAGGGTGTAATTACCTTGCCACCCGCTACAGATGAGAATGTTTCTCTTGGTAAAATAAAGTTTACAGGCACCCACAGTGGTGTTACAGAAAGCTTTTACGGCGGCAAAATCACTGTTAAGAAAAAGCCCGAGGAGCCAAGCTCATCTACGGTAGTTTCAGATGGAGAAACTAATTCGGGCGGTTATATTTCGGTGGGTAATAAGCTTATTGCAGAGGTTGTAAAATACCAGATTGAAACCTTTGACGGCGATGTGATAAATGACCTTTCACAGCCCTATAACAGTTATCTGCCAAAAGGTACGCTGGATTATTGCTCAGAGAATACCATTTACGATTCATCATCGGGTAACACCTACCGCCTGCTTCAATACGGTAAAAGGGTGTATACCACAAGCAAGGGTGTTGCTAATATCCGTACCCAGCGTGGCAGTCTGCCCGAAAAAAATAAACTAGAGGTTAAAACGCTTGTAACTGACGGAAGTCATACAGTTTTAACCCTTAAAACCGATTGGAAGGCGCCCTTTAAATTAGAGCTTTCACCCCAAAAATACCATGCTAAAACGGGTAGCAACCGCGGTACCATTACGGCGGCAACCTTTAATTATATTGATATAACCTTCTGTTATTCATCTGCCTTTGACGGCACCTTAGAGGGTATTGAAAACAGCCCTGTTTTCAGCCGCGCACAGATTATTAAAAACACTGCTGATTATACCTTAAGGCTTTATCTTAAAAAGACAGGCGCCTTTTACGGCTGGACTGCCGATTATAACAGTTCGGGGGATTTGGTTTTTAAATTTCTTAATCCTAAAAAGGCAACACCCGCAAACAATAAATACGGTGGCAGATTAGAAGGAATTGAAATTGTAATTGACCCCGGTCACGGTGGAAGTGACCCCGGTGCGGTGGGTAATGTTTCCAACAAAAACCTTACCGAGGCTAACCGAAGTCTGCTTCTTGCTGAAATGCTGGAGGACAGACTAAAATCCTTGGGCGCAACCGTAATTATGACCCGCACGACAGATGTATCCTTATCCTCAGATGAGCGAATCTTAAAGGTGCGGAATGCCAACCCCGACCTTGCCGTTTCGGTGCATAGAAATGCGGCGAACAGTGCCAAAGCAAACGGCTTCAGCGCTCATTACTTTAACCCATATACAAAGGTAGTTGCCGATAAAATTAAAAGTGCTACCTCATCGGCGGGAACCTACCAAAGCACCAAAACTGGGTGGCATGTGTTTTATATGTCGCGAATTTCCAATTGCCCTGTTGTGCTTACAGAAAACGGATTTATGAGCAACAGCACCGATTTTGGAAATATGAAAAGTGATACCTGGAACGCCAAATGCGCTGATGCAATTACAAAAGGCATTGTTGATTATTTTCTTAGTATAGGGTAAATTTCGGTATACAATAAAACTTTTAAAATAATAAAAATAAAAATCTGCAATAAAAGGATAGAAAAGCCCTTTCGTTGCAGATTTTTATGTTTATAAATATATTAGACAGATAAATTAATGTTTACCGCACAAATTTATAAATTCACCGTAGGGGCGATTATTAATCGCCCGAAAAAGGTTTGTGCTATTTATGCGGGCGAGCAATGCTCGCCCCTACTTCAAACCACAATTTATCGCACGGCTGTTTTTTTACAGCCCCTTTAAAGTTTTAAGGATTTTTGCTTTTTTGTGTAATTAATCTACCCAAATGTAATTATCAATAAAGTTAATAAATTCTTGGGCATTAAGGGTGTGACCATTGGGGGTGGGATGTCCGCCTGAGCCTGTACAATCATTTCGGCTAATCATTGTGTAGTAGGTGCTGCCGTCGGTTGCATTAAACTCCTCAACCGCTTCTTTGTATACAGATGCAATATTAGTTGCCATCATACCGTATGCCCAAAGGATTTTTGCATTGGGATTTTTCTCCCTTACCAAAGTAAGCATATTTTTTATGCCCTGCTTTAATACATCTACATTGTCATTGGGTACATTGTTGGTGTTATAGGTAGGGGTATCATTGGTGCCAAGAGCAACAATTACTAAATCAGGCTCGGTTTCGGTAGCAAAGTCATAAGTGCCATCCTTGCTGAAAAAGGCTTTTTTGTAATAATCCTGCATAGATGGAGTGTTTGTACATACTGTTCCGCCCGAAACAGAAACCATAGATAAATCTGCGCCGTAGTGCTTTGCAACCTTGTAGGCATAGCCCTTTGTAATATCGTTTCTTAGAAGTGCATCAGGCTCTACGGTAGTAGTATAAAGACCGCTTGCACTTGAGATTGAGTCGCCTATAATCTGAATTTTAAGCTCCTTTTCGGCTGGAGCATTAAAGATTGCGCCATTATAGGTGATGCCGCCTACGGTCATTTGACCTGCAGAGGCTTCGGTAGCTTTAATAATCTGAACAGTGTGGAAACCTGCCTTAATATTATTTAAAATGGTGATATTTCCACCTGTTGTACGAGCCTTAACGGGATTATCATAATCATTATCCAAAACTGCGTAAAGAAGAATTTCTCTTGTAACTACAACATCGTTAAGAACAAAATCGCCTTCGAACTGACCCTGAACGGTAAAGCCTGACGCACTCCATTCCATTCTGAGCACATCACCGTCAAAGACGGCTCGGCTGTTAAGCTTAAGTTTGTCCTCAATCTCGGTAAGAGGATGGTATACTGTATTATACTCTTCATAAACGTCACCGCTTACCTGAATATCCTCCCAGCCTGCAAGATACTGTGCAAGGGTGTTAACATCGGTAAGGTCAACCTTGCCGTCACCGTTTACATCGGCAAGCTCATTATTAACCTCCAGACCCTCCCAGCCTGCAGCAAACTGCGCAAGGATAACAAGGTCTTTAAGGTCGGTTGCACCATCATTATTAATATCTCCTGCCAGAGTTTGAGAAATATTTTTAATGAACTCGGCAAGCACCTCTGCGGCAGCGGCATGCTCAGCGATATTGGGGTGACCTGCACCACCGCTTGTACCCTTGGGAAGCTCAACACTGTAAATTTTAGTATCGCCCTCTGCTTTAAGGGTATCAACAGTGTTAAAAATAAATTCGTTTGCCGCATCGGTCATCATACCGTATGCAAAAATAATGGGGGTGTCCTTACCGTAATCGGCGCGGATAGTCTTTGCATATGCAACATAGGCATCCTTAACCTGCTGCTCGGTAAGTCCTGCGGCAACATATTTGCTTGCATCATTTGTGCCAAGGTTTACTACAACATAATCGGCATTGGTGTTTTTGGGAAGTTCGGGATAAATGGTGGTCATAGTTCTTGTTCCCGTACCGTCATTAGCGCCTGTTACTGTAACACCCCAACCCGAATAACCAAAGGCGCTGAAGTTTGCGTCAAGAAGCTTTGAAGCAACGGCGGCATAGGTAACCGAACCGTCCATATACTGATAGGGGTTAGTTGGAGTGCCTGTATAATGGGTGGTACCCCAACCCGCGGTGATACTGTCGCCGTAGAAATCAATATAAATTTCCTTTTTAGCGGGGGGAGTTTTCATTTCACCTATTATAGAAATGTTGTTAATTAAAATCTTGCCTATTTGTCCCTCGCCCATTTTCTCTATTTTAAAGGTATAATTACCTTTATCTAAACCGTAAGCCAAAACAACCTCGGTTGTGGTAGAGGTTAAAACAATATCCTCTTGTCTTTCACCGTTAATATGAACGGCAAGTCTTAAATCCCAATTGGTATTATAAACATTAGCGGTAACGCCCATTTTAACCGAGCCTTCACAGTTAGCGGTAAATTCTAAGCCTGCGGCAGAATATTCTAAAACTGCGGAATTGCCCGATGCTATAACAGTACCCTGTGTGGTTACAAGATTATTTTCAATAAGCTCTTTACCTGTTATTATGTTGTTTTCGCTTTCTTCTATTAAAAGGTCATCCAAGAAAATCATTCCTTTATCACCGTTTGTGCCAAGACCGTTTTGAGAAATGTGCAGGTATGCGGTTGTTTTATCGGTTGTGGAGAAGCTTACGGTTAGTTTAGTCCACTCTCCATAAACAACAGCATCAGAGTTGTAATTGGTGGCGCCAAGTACGGTGCAATTATCCGCAAAGGCAATAAGTCCGTTGGTTTGAATACCGTCATAATTATCGGCAACAACCAAGGATTTTATAAAACCGCAGGGGTTAGCCTGATACGCCCATATTGAAAGCTCGTAATCGGTGTAGGCTTTAAGATTTTCCAATGCCTTAATACCGGTGCGGTACATCTGACCCATACCAATCATAGTTTCGCCCGAATGAGGGGTTACAGTAACGGTAGAAAGAAGGGATGGGTCGGTATTATAATCGGTATAATAAGTATGATTATAATTGCCTTTAATTGCCTTTATGGGGAAGGCATTATCACCGCAGTAGGCACCCTTTGTTACCAAGGGTTCAATGGCTACATATTCGCCATCCACTAATTTATGGGTGGGATAAGCGAAATTTGTAAACATACCCCATTTATCACCGCTTGGAGCGGGACCTGTTGGGAAAGGATTATAAGCATCTCCGCTCTTTTTAAAAAGCTCGGTAGAATTTGTAATATCAACCTTTATACTACCAGCTGAAAGATGCTCAAAGCTATCTACATTGCTTGGAATTTCAGGCTCAATAACTTCTTCGTCATCATCCATAATAGGAATGTCAACATCATCGCCAATTGCAAAAGCACTACCGGTAAGGGTTGAGATTATCATAAGAATTGAAAGAATAATTGCAAGTAATTTTTTAAACATTTCATAGCTCCCTTTCGTTCTAATGAAATAATTTTACCATTTTTAACACATACTGGCAATAAAAAGTAAAGATATATTTTATTTTTGTAAATTATACCAATATGCATTTTAAAATTCGTGTAAAATGATAGTTTAAATATATCATATCGGTGTATTTATGTAAATGTGAAATATTAATATCGGGTATAAAAAATTAACTACTTTAACATAAAAAAACAGATTTTTTAAAAGTTCTTTATGCATTAAATAGAATTTAATAAATCTGGTGGAAATGAATTTCCCTATATGGTATAATATAAAAAATTATTTTGAAAGGGAATATATATAATGAATATTGCAGTTGCACAGTCGGGCGGACCTACCTGCGCCATAAATGCATCACTTTTAGGAGTTATTAAGGAAGCGCTTAAATTCCCCGAAATAGGCACAATTTACGGTTCGGTAAACGGAATAGAAGGCATTATTAATGACCATCTTGTAGATTTAAAAACCGCAATCCGCACCAATGAGGATATGGAGCTTCTTCGTCAGACTCCATCTACCGTATTAGGCTCCTGCCGATACAAGCTCCCCGACGAGTCGGACAATGCCGAGGTTTACAAAACCATTACCGATTGCTTTGACCGTCACGATATAAAAGCCTTTTTCTACATTGGCGGTAACGATTCTATGGATACCGTAAACAAGCTTTCAAAATATTTTAAAAAGATAAATAAGGATATTAAGGTAATAGGCGTACCCAAGACTATTGATAATGACCTTTGTGAAACCGACCACACTCCAGGTTTTGGTTCGGCGGCAAAATATGTTGCCACATCTGTTCAGGAAATTGCAAGAGACAGCTCGGTTTACAGTATAAAATCTGTTACTATAGTAGAGATTATGGGCAGACACGCAGGCTGGCTTGCGGCATCATCCTGCACGCTTCACGCCAACGGTGAGGAAGCCCCTCATCTTATATATCTGCCTGAGTGCGAATTTTCAATCGACCGCTTTTTGCACGATGTTGGCACAAAATTAGAGCATTATAAGGCTGTTATTGTGGTTGTATCTGAAGGAATTACTCTGGATACCGAAAATAACTCCGCGGTGCATCAGGCAGACGGCTTTGGTCACCTTGCTCTTTCGGGAATAGGCAAGCAGCTTGAAAAAATTGTTGCTGAAAAATTCTCTATAAAGGTTCGCTCCATTGAGCTTAATGTTATGCAACGATGCGCCTCACATATGAGCTCCCGTACCGATATTAATGAGGCAGAGAAAATTGGTTCTGCCGCCGTACAAGCCGCTTTGAATGGTGAAACGGGTAAGATGATGGCATTCCGCAGAGTTCTTGATATGCCCTACACAGTAGTTGTTGAGCCGGTTGATGCCGATAAGGTAGCCAATAATGAGCGTTTCTTCCCCAAAAAGTGGATAAATTATGACCAGAATAATGTTAAGGATGAGGCTTTGCCATACTTCCTGCCCCTTATTCAGGGTGAGCAGATTATAAAAATGCAAAACGGTCTGCCGGTTCATTATAAGGTTGGAAATATACTTGATTAGGCTTTTAAAATTAAATTAAAAATAAAAACATAAATTAAAAAACTGCAATAAAATGCTTGATTTTCGCATTTTTATTGCAGTTTTTTGTGTTTATATATACCCGATAAATTGTGGTTTATCGCACAGATTGCGGAGGCCGTCCCCGGACGGGGAAGGTGGATTTTGTGCGGCGAATAGCCGTGCAAAAGACGGAAGGGGAGAAAAACCATCACAAATCGCTCTATTAAAGGTTTTTTCTTGTAGGGGCGAGCATTGCTCGCCCGCATAAAAAGCACAAATCTTTTTCGGGCGAGCAATGCTCGCCCCTACTTTTTTTGCAAATACAAAATCTTAAATAAGACTATAACAAAACCCTTTGCTTTATTGGCTGTAATTTGCTCAGCTATAAGCAAAGGGCTTTATTTTTTTAGATTTAATGACTCTGTTTTTAACTGTGCGGTGAAAGGGAATATAGGTATGGTAGTTGTTTATGATGAAAAGGAAGCGACTACTGTTGTATAAATCTCTTATACAGGTATGGTAGCAGATATGGATGGAATCAAGAAAGCAGAAGAAAGTATAAATCTCTTATATAGGTATGGTAGGAGATTAAAAAATGAAATTAAAGAAAACAAGTATAAATCTCTTATATAGGTATGGTAGTGGAAAATCTTGTAGTATATGTTATTATAGCATCAAAATATGGTATTGTCAAGGGGTGTGAAAATAAAAATACAATAAATCATTTAGTTAATTAATTGTTTTTGACTCTATTTTTATTCAAAAAGGCTACTTTTTATTATAGCAAATGGTAAATTGACTAAATATTTTTGGCATATTTCTGCTTTTTATTATGATAATTCAAAAGCGCCCGTATAAAGCTGGTAATATTTGCCCTTTTGAGCAATAAGGTCATCGTGACTGCCTCGTTCAATAATTCTGCCCTTTTCAAGCACCATAATAACATCAGAATTTTGAACGGTAGAAAGACGGTGCGCAATAACAAAAACAGTTCTGCCGTGCATAAGTCTGTCCATACCTCTTTGTACAATGGCTTCTGTTCGGGTATCAATAGAAGATGTTGCCTCATCCATAATCATAACAGGTGGGTCGGCAACGGCGGCGCGGGCAATGGATATAAGCTGACGCTGGCCCTGTGAAAGCCCTGAGGCATCTCCCTCTAAAACGGTATCATACCCGTCGGGGAGCATACGGATAAAGCCATCTGCACCTGCAAGCTTTGCGGCGGCAATACATTCCTCGTCGGTGGCATCCAGCTTGCCGTAGCGAATATTTTCCATAACGGTATCGGTAAACAGATTAACCTCCTGCAAAACCACACCCAAGGAGCGGCGCAAATCCTCTTTTTTTATTTTATTAATGTTAATTCCGTCATAGTGGATTTTTCCATCCTGAATATCATAAAATCGGTTTATAAGGTTGGTTATGGTGGTTTTTCCTGCACCGGTTGCACCTACAAATGCCACCTTTTGACCCGGCTTTGCATAAAGGGTAACATCATAAAGCACCTGCTTTTCATCGGTGTATCCAAAATCCACATTAGTAAGGGTAACATCACCCTGAAGCTTTGTGTAGGTTACTGTGCCGTCACCATGGCGATGCTTCCAAGCCCATATTCCTGTGCGCTCGGCAGCTTCCTCAATACCGTTTTCACCTTCTTTGGCATTAACAAGCATTACATAGCCTTCATCCTGTTCGCTTTGTTCATCCATAAGGGCGAATATGCGTGAGGCGCCCGCAAGTGCCATAACAACAGAATTTATTTGCTGTGAAATCTGATTAATAGGCATTGTGAAGTTTTTGCTAAGCAGTAAAAATGATGCAATATTGCCTAAGGTAAGTCCCGAAAGACCGCCGAAATCCACACCCGGAATACTACCAAAGCCTGTAATGGCAAGGGTTGCTCCTACCGCGGCAATAAGAACATACTGAATATGACCCATATTACCCATAATGGGACCTAAAATATTTGCAAATTTGTTTGCTTCGGTTGCGTTAAAGCAAAGCTCCTCATTCATTTTATCAAAACGGGCTTTAGCCTTTTCCTCATAACAGAAAACCTTTACAACCTTTTGCCCGTTCACCATTTCTTCAATATATCCGTTTACATCGCCCAGTGACTTTTGTTGCTTTACAAAGAAGTTTGAGCTTCTGCCACCAATTTTGCCTGCCACAAACATCATAACAACAACGGTAAGCAGAATAAATATCGTAAGATATATGCTTATGGAAACCATTGCAAAAAATACTGAGGAGATGGAAATTATAGAGTTAAAAAGCTGTGGTATGCTTTGAGAAATCATCTGCCGCAATGTATCGGTATCATTGGTATAATGGCTCATAACATCGCCGTGAGAATGGGTATCAAAGTATTTTACAGGCAGGGTTTGCATATGTGCAAACATTTTGTCCCTTACCGATTTAAGTGTTCCCTGCGCTACGCTTACCATAATTATATTGTAAAAATAGCTGGCGGCTACACCAAAAATGCAAACTATTGCCATTGTAATTATACCCTTTAAAAGAGGTAAAAAATCGGGGGTTATACCCTTGTCTGCAGCAGCCAGCATAGGCATAACATATTCATCCAGAAGGGTGCCTACTGATGATGATACAAGTACATTTACAACTGCGCTTATAATAATGCATATAAGCACCAGCACAAGGCGAAATTTGTATTTTCCAAGCAGTTTTACAAGGCGGATAGCCGCCTTTTTATCCAGCTTTGCCCTTGGTGCACCGGGGCCCATACCCGGTTTTCTCATAGGTCCGCGTCCACCCATCATTTGGCAACTTCCCCCTTTTGCTGTGAGTAATACACTTCTTTATAAATTTCATTATTTTCTAGTAGCTCCTCATGGGTGCCTATACCGTCAATTTTACCGTCATCCAGTACAATTATTTTATCGGCATGCTCAACAGAGGATATTCTTTGCGCAATTATAAGCTTGGTAGTATTTGGGATTTCCTCTGCAAATGCCTTGCGTATAAGCATATCTGTTTTGGTATCCACCGCGCTTGTAGAGTCATCCAAAATAAGAATTTTAGGTTTTTTAAGTAAGGCGCGGGCAATGCAAAGTCGTTGCTTTTGACCGCCCGAAACATTGGTGCCGCCCTGCTCAATCACAGTATCATAACCGTTGGGAAATTCACTTATAAATGGGTCTGCCTGAGCCAGCTTACAGGCGTGAACAAGCTCTTCATCGGTGGCATTTTCATTGCCCCAACGCAGATTTTCTTTAATAGTACCTGAAAAAAGCTCATTTTTTTGAAGCACCACCGAAACCTGATTGCGGAGGGCTTTAGTATCATAATCACGAACATCCCTGCCGCCTACCATAACGGCGCCTTCGTTTACATCATAAAGTCTTGGAATAAGGCTTATAAAGGTGGATTTTGCACTGCCTGTACCGCCTATGATTCCAACCGTTTCACCCGATTTTATTTTAACGCTTATGCCTTTAAGACAGTTGCCGCCCTTGCCCGTATTTTTACCGTAGCTGAAAACTACATCCTTAAACTCAATGCTTCCGTCGGCAACCTCAAGCAGGGGATTTTCGGGATTTTTAAGGTCTGTTTCCTCGCTAAGCACCTCGCATACACGCTCGGCAGAGGCGCGGGAAATGGTTATCATAACAAAAATCATTGAAAGCATCATAAGACTGGATAGCACCTGCAAGGCATATGTTACCATAGTCATAAGCTCGCCCTCGGTCATACTGTTTGACACAATAAGCTTGGAGCCAAACCAGGCAATAAGAAGCATACAGGCATACATACAGGTTTGCATTAAGGGTGAGTTGAAGGCAAGTATTCGTTCCGCCTTTACAAAATCATTGTATATATCAGCTGATGCGGCTTCAAATTTTTGATTTTCAAAATCGCCGCGCACATAGGATTTAACAACCCTTACGCCTCTTAAATTTTCCTGAACTACATTATTAAGCTTATCATACTTTTTGAAGGTGCGCTTGAAAATTGGATGAGCGCGACCCATTATAAGCCATAATCCCGTTGCAAGAATGGGAATTGCTGCCAAGAATATAAGTGATAGCCTGTAATTTACCGTAAATGCCATTATAAGTGAAAAAAGGAATATTGCAGGACTTCTGAAGGCTATACGGATTACCATTTGATAAGCATTTTGCAGGTTTGCAACATCGGTGGTAAGCCTTGTAACAAGACTGGATGTGGAAAATTTATCAATACTTTTAAAGGAGTATTCCTGAATTTTGTAGTACATATCGTGGCGCATATTTTTTGCAAAGCCCGCTGATGCTACCGCCGCCCACCGCGCCGAAAGGGAGCCAAAGGTCATTGAAAGCCCACAGCATCCTACCAGAATTACACAGCACCAGGCAACATAGCTCATATCGCCCTTGTTTATTCCGTTATCAATAAGCTTTGCCATAATAAAGGGGATTATGGTTTCCATAACAACCTCCATTGTGATTGAAATGGGGGCAAGTATAGATGTAAGCTTATATTCTCTTATACATTTTGCAAGCTGCTTTAACATTTAAACTATTCTCCTAAATTGTTTCTTATTTTTTCTAATATTTTAAGCAGGGTATCGGCTTCATCCTTGGTAATTCCGTTTAAAACAGATGCCTCCACCCTATTGATTTCATATTCAAATATTTTGTGACGCTCTAAAGCTACAGGTGTTGGAGCTATGCGTTTAAGCCGCGCGTCATATTCAACGGGTTGCCTTTCAATAAGCCCGTGCTTTTCCATTGTTTGAAGCATTGCGGTTGCGGTGGAACGACGAATTGAAAACTCGGTTTCAATATCCCGTTGAAATATTTCTTTGCCAAGATTATGGCACAAAAAGCCAATAACTCTACCCTGCATACCCGTAAGCTTCTCAATTTTTCGTCCGCTCATAGCATTATCAATCTCTCGGCGGATAAGGTTTGCCGCCCTGCGAAGCTCAAAGCCTATATGCGGATTTTCGGTATGATTTTTGTTTTGCATAGCTACCTCCCTTTTAAATTGTTAGCACCCTAACATTTTATCACCTATTAAAAGGGATGTCAATAAACTGTTACAAAAAAATAAGTAAATAAAATGTGAATTTTTAAAGGCTCTTACCCATTATACCGCTATCATATGCAGAAGTAATCGGCGGTGTATAATCCTTGCCAATAAGCGCCCGTTTTTTGTAATTATCGGTAATTATTTTAACCTTGTCGGAAAGCGCAAGAACACCAATTAAATTCGGCAATGCCATAAGTCCGTTGAAAATATCGGCAATCAGCCATACCGTTTCAAGCTGTAAAAGTGAGCCGGGAATTACCGAAATAGTGAAAAGCAGTTTGTAAATTACAATGTTTTTATTGCCTAAAAGAAATTCTGCCGCTTTAAGACCGTAAAATGACCAGCCAATTACCGTAGAAAGCGCAAAAAGAAGTGTGAGAACCGATATAAGCTCTCCCGCCGCGGCGCCCATTGATTTACAAAAAGCAAGCTGAACAAGCGCCGCGCCTGTTTTTTTGCTATGCTCCACTACCCCCGATGAAAGTATGGCAAGCGCGGTAAGACTGCAACCAATAACAGTGTCAAAAAACACCGTAAAAATGCCCCACATTCCCTGAACGGCGGGTTCGTCTACCTCGGAGCAGGCACCCACAAGCACCGCCGAGCCAAGACCTGCCTCGTTGGAAAAAATTCCCCTTTTAAGACCTGTTTCTAAGGCTTTTTTTATTGCGTAGCCCGAAATACCGCCCATAGCAGAGTTAATTCCAAAGGCATCACAAAAAATGTTTTTTAAAACTTCACCAATATTTTTAAAATTTATAAAAATGGCGCTGAGAGTTAAAAAAATATACAAAAATGCCATAACGGGCACCAGCTTTTCGGTTATTCGGGATATTCTTTTTGCGCCGCCAAAAATTACAAAGCCTATAAATAAGGTTAGTGTTGCCGCTGTTATAATGGGGGATATTCTTATACCAAAAATGCCGTTGTCAAGCACATCGGTTACCGTATTTACCTGAATCATATTGCCCATTCCAAAGGATACAAATATGCAAAAAAAGGCAAAAAGAAAGGCAAGGGGATTTTTTAAATGCTTTAAAAATCTCTTTGCCTTAAGTCCTTCTTTTAAATAGTACATAGCGCCGCCAATGTACTCACCGTTTTTATTTTTTCTTCTGTAATAAATTCCAAGCAGATTTTCTGAATATGCCGTTGCCATACCCCAAAATGCCGAAACCCACATCCAGAAAATTGCTCCCGCTCCGCCAATAGTAAGAGCGGTTGCCACCCCTGCAATGTTGCCCGTACCAATGGTGGCGGCAAGGGCGGTAGATATTACCCCAAGCTGTGATACGGCTTTGCCGTTGTTGTTATTTTTGTTTTTAAAAAGAGAACCGACCGTTTTTTTAAATATGTGAATAGGGTGCAAAAACTGAAAAAACTTAATTTTTACACTTAAATAAATACCCACTGTTAAAAATAAAAAAACTGTGGGCATTCCCCACACTATGTTGTTGCAAAACCACTCTGCCACAAATATAAACGGCATAAAAAAACTCCCCTTTTAAAATAACATCCTTAAATAATATGTTATTTTAAAAGGGGATAATGCTATGAAACAAAAACTTTTATTTTAGTTTTTATAATATTTGATAGCAACCCTTATAAACAAAGAAAAAGTGCAGAACACTGCCCGCCAGAACAAATATATGCCATATAAAATGCATATATTTTTTGCTATCCATTTTATAAAAAATAATTCCTGCGGTATAGGCAACTCCGCCGCTTATAAGCAGCCATAAAATATCCTGCGGGGTGGATTCTATTAATGGCTTTATGGTGAATAGGCACATCCAACCCATTATAACATAAAGCAGTAATGAAAGCTTTTCCCATCGTATCATATCTACCGCGTTAAGCACAATGCCAATAATGGCGCAGGCAACATTAACGGTTATAAGTGAGTAGCCGATTTTTCCGCCGATCAGCAATACGGAAATTGGGGCATATGTTCCGCTTATAAGCAGAAATATGGAGCAGTGGTCAAGAATTCTGAAAACCTTTTTTGCACGATTTTGTTTAAGGGAGTGATAGAGGCACGAAACAGTGTACAAAACGGTAAGCGACCCGCCGTAAAAAACGCCAAGCACAACCGCCGCGACGCTGTTCATTTCCACCCCTTTGACAACCATAATAACAGTACCAATTATTCCAAGCAGGGCGCCCAGACCGTGTGAAACGGAATTGGATATTTCTTCCCCAAGGGATTGTAATCTTAAATGCTTTTCGCTTTTCATAACGAGCCTCCGTTTTTAAAAAAAGATTATCTAGTTTTCAAAACTATATTACATCATTTTGCGTATTTTGTCAAGTGATAACAAGAAAATTTTTATCTTATCTTGTTAAAGACATAAATTTATGGTAAAATAAATCTATTAACACTTAGGAGATTGTTATGAGAATTTTAGAAAACATTAAACCTGAAAATGTAATGAGATTTTTTGAAGATATCTGTGCCATACCTCATGGCTCGGGAGATACCAAAAAAATAAGTGAATATTGTATTGATGCCGCAAGAAAAATGGGGCTTGAAGCCGTGCGGGATGATATGAACAATGTTATTATTAAAAAGGCGGCAAGCAGTGGGTATGAGGGTCATCCCGCTGTTATTCTGCAGGCTCATTTGGATATGGTTTGTGAAAAAACTCCCGATTGTAAAATAGATTTTTTAACCGATGGGATCCCCCTTACGGTTGACGGCGATTATATAACGGCAAAGGGCACAACTTTGGGCGGTGATGATGGCATAGGCGTTGCAATGATTCTTGCTGTTTTAGAGGATAATACCCTAAAGCATCCCCCAATTGAAGCGCTTTTTACCACCGATGAGGAAACAGGTATGTTTGGTGCCGCCACCCTTGACGGCAGTATGCTTTCGGGGCGCACAATGATTAATATTGATTCTGAAAATGAGGGAGTTTTAACGGTCAGCTGTGCGGGTGGAGCAAGAAGTGAAATTCGTATTCCAACCCAAAAAATTCCTGTGAGTTCCCCTTGCTATGAAATAGTAATTGAAGGGCTTAAGGGCGGTCATTCGGGCGTTGAAATTCATAAGGGCAGACACAATTCAAACCTGCTTATGGGTAGGCTTTTAAACGAGCTTACAGATAGCTTTAATATAATTGCAATTGATGGTGGTAATAAGGATAACGCAATACCTGCCCGAACCGTTTGCAGACTTGCAACCAATGCCAATTTTGAAAAATTAAAGGCTTTTGCAGCCGATTTTGAAGAAACTCACCGCACCGCTGAAGAACCCTGCCTTAAAATAACTGTTTTAAAAATCAAGGGCGATTTCAAAGCCATTGATGCAGATGGTACGGCGGTTATTTGTGAATTTTTATCATTAGTGCCAAACGGCGTTGTAAAAATGAGTGAGGATATTAAGGGCCTAGTGCAGACCTCACTTAATCTTGGTGTTTTAAAAACCAAAGAGGATGAGATTTACCTTACAATTTCGGTTCGCAGTTCGGTAAATGATGAAAAAACCGCACTTTTAAATAATCTGGATTCCCTTACAGAACAAATCGGCGGCAGCATTGAACATTCGGGGGATTATCCCGCTTGGGAGTACCGCAAAAATTCACCCTTGCGTGATGTTATGGTAAGTGAATTTAAAGAAATGTACGGCAGGGAGCCTGTTGTGGAGGCTATACACGCAGGGCTTGAATGTGGTCTTTTAAGTGACAAGCTACCCGGTTTAGATGCCGTTTCCTTTGGTCCCGATATGGAAGAAATCCATACCCCGAACGAAAGACTTTCCATACCCTCGGTAGAGCGTACCTATAATTACCTTTGCAGGGTTTTAAGTAATTTTAAAAACGGTTAAAATAAAAGGCTGAGCGATAAACATTAATTTATCTCTATATTCTAAATAAAAATCCGACATTGTTCTGTAATTTTGAACAATGTCGGATTTTAAAATTTTAAATATTAATCAATTATTCTTCCTCAGATTCCATTGCCTTTTCGGTGGGGGCGGCATCCTCAAAAACGGGTTCCTCCATATCATCGGGCACCTTGCGGGCGATGGCAATGGGGGTCTGTTGGTCGGACTGGTCAAGGGGATTATCGCCAAACATCTGACGAGCCATTTGAAGGGTTATATCATCGGTAGATTTACCAAGAATTTCTAAGCCTAAATCGTTGGCATCCAGCATAACTACATAGCAGCCGGTGTGTTCTGCAAGCTCCTTACAAACCTTATCGGGCTCCAAAGGCGCCATTTTTGCATACTTGTTGTAGGGGGGAATTACATATTCGCCGGGGCCATCAATGGAACGAGCCTTGGGGCCAACAACATTGTAGAATACACCCTTAATTCCAAAGGGCTTGGTAACGGCGGCGCAAATGCAACCCAAAAGAATTTTGGGAATACCGCAGTCGCGAAGGGCAAGCTCCATTGTGTAGGGGCTGCCAAGACCAATGCCGTAGGGGGATTTGGTAACAAATTTTACAAGAAATTTTGCAAGGGGGCGGGGCTTGATTTCATCAATATGAAAAGCTCTGCCCTGGCTGATAGCAACCATTTTTTCACTCAGGAAAATACCGTCGCCCTCCTGTACATAGGGCATAACATATTTATCCATAATTTCTTTAAGGTCATCACCCTTAACCACAACATGGGTTTTAACGGGGTAGCGGGCATATCTACCAAAATCGGTATCAACAATAAGCTTTTTGCCGCGGTTAGGACGGAATGAACTCATATCAGGTGTACTCATTTAAACATCTTCCTTTTTAAATGCAGACTTAATGCCGCATAATTATTCATAATACTATTATAAGCCTTTGCTTTGTTAATTGCAAGATGTTAGATTAAATTTTGCCTAATATTTTTAAATATTTCCTATTCCTTTATACCGGGGCGGATGAACAGCTTTAAAAAATCTCTTAAATTAAAGGGTATTACAGGGTAAAAATAGTTTCTGCCTGTTAAAGTTTTGGTAATTGCCATTGTAACAAGGGTTATAATAAGTCCCCCTGCCAGACCCCATATACCCAAAAACTCGGTGGCAAAAAGCAGCATTATGCGAATAAATTTTTGCGCATAGCCCATTTCAAAGCTGGGCTGTGAAAATCCCGCAATTGCCACAAATGCCATATATAGTATACATTCAGCCTCAAACCAGCCTGCATTTATGGCAAATTCCGAAAGCAGAAGTCCACCTATAATACTCATTGAGCTAGAGAGATTATCGGGCGTGTTAAGTGATGCAATTCTAAGTCCGTCAATAACAAATTCCAATATTAAAAGCTGAATAAATATTGGTATTACCGGCGTTTGATCCAGCTTTATAAAGGATAGCCAGCTTGGAATGTAGGCGGGATTGTTTATCAGCAATAAAAAAACGGGGGTCAACAGCACCGTAATAATTGAAATAAGCTGCCTTGTTATTCGTATATAGCTTGCGGTAAGAGGTGGAAAATAGTAGTCGTTTGCCTCTTTGGTAAAATCGGCAAAGGATGTTGGAAAAACCATAACGGTGGGGGAGTTATCCATTATTAAAAGCACTCTGCCCTCTAAAAGGCAGGCGCTGGCATAGTCGGGGCGCTCGGTGTATTTGATTTTTGGGAATGGATTAAAAAAGAATGTGGGGGATATAACCTCGGCTAAGGCCTGCTGAGTCATAGAAATACCCTTAATGTTTACCGATTTAAGGCGTTTTCGCAAAATTTCAATGGATTTTTTATCTCCCTTGCCATCTAAAAAGCAGATTGCAACATCCACCTTTGACGCTTCGCCTATTTGGTAATATTCCATTCTCAGATTGTAGTCCCGCACCCTGCGGCGAATCATTGCGGTGTTAAAAATAAGGGTTTCCACAAAGCCGTCCTTGGCGCCGCGCATAGTTTTATCCTTTTCGGGTTCGCTCACAGAACGAACGGGGTAGGTCCGCGTATCCACAATTAAAAAGTCGGCTACCGAATCCACCACAAGCACCGTTGCACCCGATAAAACAGCAGTGCAGGCGGCATCGGCATCGCCGGTGTCCTCTACCTCTACATAAGGCATAAGCCTTTCGGAAAATTCCTTGGCATTTTCAATGCCCTTTAATTGCTCGGGAGAAACTTTAAAAAGAAATTCCAGAATTTTTTCAAAAATTTCATCCTTTATAAATCCGTCAATAAAATAAATTGCCGCCGACCTGCCGCCTATAACAAGTTCTCTTTTAATTACATCAAAGCTGAGCTCGGGCTTTATTTTTGAATCAATTGCATAAGTAAGCTCATCATATTTTGTAAGCATAAAATAGCACCCCTTTGGAAATATTTTCTCCAAAAGGGGCGTTATTATTCTTAAAATTATTCAACCGTTACCGATTTTGCAAGATTTCGCGGCTTATCAATATCACAGCCGTTATAAAGCGCAATATAGTATGAAAGCATTTGCAGGGGTATAACCTCAACCGATGCCAGAAGCAGGGGATGTGTTTTTGGCAGATATAAAACCTGGTCGGCTTCTTTTTCAATTGCCTTGTTGCCCTCGGTGGCTGTGGCAAGCACAAAAGCCCCCCTTGATTTTACCTCCTTAATATTGCTCATCATTTTATCCTGCAGGGAATCATATGCCGAAAGTGCTATAACCATTCTGCCTTCCTCAATAAGTGATATTGTGCCGTGTTTAAGCTCACCTGCCGCGTATGCCTCAGAATTAATGTAGGAAATCTCTTTTAATTTAAGGGAGCCTTCCATTGCAACACCATAATCAATATTGCGCCCTATAAAGAAAACACTTCCCATACGATGGTGCTTTTTGGCTATTTTTTTAATAGACTCCTCCATTTCAAAAAGCTTTTTAACCTTTTCGGGCAACTGTTTAATTTCGCTTAGAATTGCGGTTATGGTATCACTTGAAGCACTGCCAAGTCTTTCGGCGGCATATAATCCAAAAAGATATAAAACTATAAGCTGGGCTGAATAGGCTTTAGTGGTGGCAACGGCAATTTCAGGACCCGCCCAGGTGTATATTACATCGTCAGATGCCTTGGCAATGGAGCTGCCCACAACATTTACAATGGATAAAATGTGAGCTCCGCGGTTTTTAGCTTCTCTGAGAGCGGCTAAAGTATCGGCAGTTTCGCCCGATTGACTTATTATAATTACCAGAGTGTGTTCATCCACAATGGGGTTGCGGTAACGGAATTCTGATGCCAAATCAACCTCTGTAGGAATTCGGAGCAGCTCCTCAAAAACATATTTTGCAACCACGCCCGTGTGGTATGCTGAGCCGCAGGCGGTAATTATAATTTTGTTTATGGATTTAAGCTTTTCGTCGGTTAAATTAAGACCCTCAAAAAACACCTTGCCATCCTTTATTCGGGGCTCAAAGGTTTTGGCTATAACATCAGGCTGCTCTTTTATTTCCTTCATCATAAAGTGGTCATAGCCACCCTTTTCGGCGGCATCAATGCTCCAGCTTACAAAGCTGGGCTCGCGTTCTTTTTTCTCCCCATCAGCCGTAAATAAATCCACTTTATTTGCTGTTATAACGGCAATTTCGCCATCTTCAAGGTACAGAACATTTTTGGTGTGTGAAACAAGGGCAGTTACATCCGATGCAATGTAATTATTACCCACACCAACACCTACAATAAGCGGGCTGAAATGACGCACTGCATAAAGTGTTTCGGGGTGTTCGCGGCAAATAATACCCAGTGAATATGACCCCTTTAAGCGGGAAATGGTTTTTGCAAGCGCGTTAAAAACATCACCCTCATAGTAAAGCTCCATAAGGTGAGCTACAACCTCGGTATCGGTTTCGCTTTTAAAATTTACACCAAGCGCCACAAGCTCATCCTTTAGCTCAATATAATTTTCAATAATTCCGTTGTGCACTACTGCAAAGCGACTTTTAAAGCCCATATGGGGGTGGGCATTGCGTTTACAGGGTGCGCCGTGGGTAGCCCAACGGGTGTGACCTATACCTATTTCGCCATCAACGGTTTGGCCGTTATCGGTTGCCTCTTTAAGGGCGGATATGCGCTCTATGGTTTTTTTAATTTCAATGCTACCGTTTTTAATTACGGCAATGCCTGCCGAATCATAACCACGGTATTCAAGTCTTTGAAGTCCCTCTAATAAAACGGGAGCGGCTTTTTTGTTACCAACAAATCCTACAATACCACACATAAAAAATCACCTACATAAATAGTATGCCCAAAATTTGGGAAAAATAAGTTGTAAAATGAAACAACGATTGGTATTATATCATAAAAGATAGTAATATACAAGCTAAATTATGAAATATTTTACAGAGAAAAACTTTTTTATACATATTAACAAAAAATCTCTTGACAATGGTGAGTAAATAGTATAAAATAATATGGTCAATTAAATATGCCGCTGTGGTGGAATAGGCAGACACAAGGGACTTAAAATCCCTCGGTAGCGATATCGTGCCGGTTCAAGTCCGGCCAGCGGCACCAAACGAAAATCCGTTCTCGAAAGAGGGCGGATTTTTGTTTGTATTATTCACTATTCATTTTTCATCATTCATTATTCATTAAACGAGAACGGATTTCCGAATGAATAATGAAGAATGAAGTCGCTTCGCTGATGAATAATGAATAATTATTGCCCCTTCGCCGCTTTTATGCTATAATACACTCAGGGTGGTGATTTTATGAAAAAGTTATCAATTATTTTTATGTGTTTGGCGATTATCTTTTCTTTAGCTGCTTGTTCAAATAATGTTAAGTTTACGGAAACCGAAAATAAAACCATTGTAGCAACCGACGGCACGGAATATATTTTTGTCGGTAACGAGGGTAGAGTTTGGTGCTTTGGAGAATGGGAGTTCATCGGTCACGTAAAGGGAGAGAAAAAGACCTTTGTTCACCTTACCGATAAGATAAAAACAGGTATGTATTATGTTAATAATAGTCAAGATGTGTTAGTGAGATATTTTCCCGACAATGAGTTTTCCGCTGTGTATGTAAAGTCCGAATTGCTGAAAACGGAAGTCTCCCTTGATAATTGTATTAGATTTGAGTTTGTAAAAGGTTCTCTTTTTAATGATAAGATAACAACAATCTCAAACAAAGGAATTACTGAATGCGAACATTTTCTTAACGAAATTAAAAGTGGACAAAAGGCTAAAGGTGCTTGACTGTATGATTTAGTAAAGCAACCTGACGGAATGTTAAAAAACTGTTATGTTTACGGGTATGTTTTTGGAGTTATACAGGAAGATATCAATATAGTTATTCCTTT
>JAGAOS010000023.1 GCA_017623575.1 Clostridia bacterium | reverse complement strand
TGCCAACTTCGTTGGTGGCGGCTTCCTCAGGCTCTGAAAATCTTGAAATATCTATATATACCATACTCTTTTGTCAAGGTGAACCTCGGGTATTTCTCATTTTTTACCTCAAAAATCCGAACTTCACTTTGGCAATTTAGGCTTGGATTGATTATATTATAATATCTCAGGTGTCCCTAAAAACGGACAGAAGAAAAGTTTTTTATTACGATAAATATAAAGTTAAATGCAAGCTTTTTTTGCCAAAAATATTATAACAAACTATTGCATTTTATTTACCTTTATGATACTATATTAACCGTAATTTTTAATCTTCTTTGAGGTGAATTATGCTACGCAATTTTTTTGGAACTAAGAAATTTTACAAGCACTTAATTCTTCTTATGGTTCCTATTATGATTCAAAACGGCATTACCAATTTTGTTAATATGCTGGATAACATTATGGTAGGTCAGGTCGGCACCGTTCAGATGACAGGTGTTGCTGTAAGCAATCAGCTTATATTTGTATTTAACCTATGCGTGTTTGGCGCTATTTCCGGAGCAGGTATTTTTGGCGCTCAATTTTATGGAAAAGGCGACCACAAAGGTCTTAGAGATACATTCCGTTTTAAGTTGATTTTTTGCATAGCACTTACCATTTTGTGTATAGGCATTTTCATTCTTTTGGGCGAAACACTTATTAGTTTTTATCTTAAAGGCGAAGGCAGTACCGCAGATGCCGCCGCATCACTTATGTATGCTAAAAAATATTTATTCATTATGCTTATAGGTATGCTGCCCTACACCATTGCGCAATGTTATGCCAGTACACTTCGCGAAACGGGGCAAACCTTTATACCTATGGTTGCCGGAGTAGCCGCAGTATTAGTAAACCTTTCGCTTAACTATGTACTTATATTCGGTAAGCTGGGCGCACCTGAGTTAGGTGCATCCGGCGCCGCAATTGCTACCGTTATATCCCGATTTGCCGAGCTTGCAGTAGTAGTTTTATGGACCCATTTGCACAAAGATAAAAACAAATTTATTATTAGTGCCTTTAAGAGCTTAACGGTTCCTAAAAAGCTATGTGGACAGATTTTTATTAAAGGTCTGCCCCTTATGATAAATGAAACTCTTTGGGCTGCGGGTGTTGCCACCATAAGTCAGTGCTACTCGATAAGGGGTCTTAATGTTATTGCCGCTTTTAATATATCAACCACATTTTACAATGTTTTCTCGGTTGCGTTTATGGCGGTTGGCATGTCCATAGGAATAATTTTAGGTCAGCAATTAGGCTCAGGTGAAACAGAAAAGGCACGGGACACCGCCCGCCACTGTATAACTTTTTCGGTAATGATAAGTGCCGGTATAGGAATTATATATGCAATTGCTTCAAATTATATTCCATACGCCTACAACACAAACAACGAGGTAAGAAGTATTGCGGCAGGACTTATGCAAATAGCGGCCTTTACAATGCCCATAGAAGCCTATGCTCACGCATCATATTTTACCCTGCGCTCCGGCGGAAAAACATTTATTACAATTTTATTTGACAGCTGTTTTATGTGGGTGGTAAGTGTTGTTGCGGCTTTTGTTTTAAACAATTATACCAACCTACCAATTTTAACAATTTACCTTATATGCCAGCTATTAAATCTGCTTAAATGTCTGCTTGGATATATTTTTATAAAACAAGGCTCCTGGATAAAAAATATTGTATCAGAATAAAATATTGCTTAAAAATTGATAAAAACCGAAGTTCGCATTTAATTACGAACTTCGGTTTTTGAATTAATTAAATTAAATTTTAAGTTCCATTGAAATATGTGCAATACCCTCTTCAAAAAATTCCTCCGAAGTGGGGATGAATCCCAGTTTCTTATAAAAACCAATAGCAGTTTTTTGCGAATGAAGAATTACTTTTTTGGCAGAAAAGCATTTTTTAAGTTCAGGAATTGCGCTTTCTATAAGTTTTCTGCCAAGTCCTATACCGTGAGTCAAGGTAAGCACACGACCTATTTTAACGGCGGATTCATCATCTTTATCCCGCAAGGCACGAAGATAGGCTGTTACTCTACCCTCTTCCTTAAAAAACATATGCAAAGCATTATAATCATCCCCATCGGGATCAAGGCAATTCATACCCTGCTCTACAATAAAAATCTGTGCTCGCGCCCTTAAAATCTCGTATACCTCTTCCGACGATAATTCAAAGAATTTTTTAACATTTAAATTATTTCTTTTCAATTTTATACCCCAAAGCTACTATAAGCTTTAATGTTTCAAATGCGGTATTGCGGTCATATTCCTTTTCCGTCTCTGAAAGCTCAGAATATGGCACAAGGCAAGGTGTGGTTTTTTCACTATCATTTCTGGTTTCACCATAGCTCCAGCCTTCTGCTATACGACCTTTTGCCCATATTTCGTGAACATTTTCGGCTATTTTTTCTGTAAGTTCAAAAAGCTCTTTTGGCAATTCAACACCGCTTGTATCAATAGGGTTAGGTTTGTACATAACAATCCTCCTAAATTATTGCTTTTTTGTAATAGCCTGCTCAATTTCGGTGCTGTTTAAATAGTTTTTAGCCATTAGTTCTTCAACCAAGGAATCAATCTTATCCTTATTTTCGGTAATAAGGCGAATTGCCTCAACCATTTGCTCGCTTAAAATGCTATTTACCCGCTCCATAATTTCAGCAGACATATTACCGGCCGACATATTATTTACAACTGCCAAGCCAAAATCGTTATCCATACCATAAGAGCAAACAATTCGCATAGCATTGTTTGTTGCAGATACCAAATCTCCCGCCGCACCGGTTGAGATACCGTCGTGTTCACCATAATACACAATTTCAGCCGCTCTGCCACCAAGGGATGTTCTAATTAAAGAAAGCAATTCATCCTTAGTATAAATAGCTTTTCCCTCCTGCTCGGCATGCTGCATATAGCCACCGTGATTACCGCGCGCAACAACAGTAAGATATGAAGGGGTTTCACCGCCAAGCCAATAGAGCAAAGCGTGACCCGCTTCGTGCCTTGCAACTCTTTCAAGCAGTGCTGAATCCCATTTTTTGGTTTCGCCATTATTAAAGGTTTCAAAGGCTTCTTCTAAAATAGAATCGGTAACAACAGTGCTGTTTTCTCTTATGGCGGAACGAAGGGCAAGCTCAACAATAGAATCAAGCTCTGCCAAGCTGCTACCAATTGCTCGCATAGCAATATTTTCAATTTCAAGATCAGAAATATCAAGAGCTTTGTTTTTGCTAACCTTATTTTTTAGGAACTGAATCCTCTCTTCCTTATTAGGTAATTCAATGTAAACGCGTCTGTCAAAACGGCGCATAAGGGCAGGGTCAAGGCTTTTTTCGCCACCGGGCTCAACATCAAAATTAGTGGCGGCAAGAACAAATACAGGCTTTGAAGGATCATTCACAAAACCATCCATCTCTGTTAAGAAAGCGGTAAGAGCATCTTCGCCATTTGCGCCCGAATTAACACCACCCCTGCGCTCCTTAGCGATAGCATCAATTTCATCAATAAACAAAATTGAAGGAGCATATTTTCGGGCCGTTTTAAATAAATCGTGTACCGTCTTTGGTCCTTCGCCCACAATACTTTTAAGGAACTGATTTCCTTCTGCAGCTATAAAGGTTACCCCCGCTTCACACGCCATTGCTTTAGCCAGCATAGTTTTACCCGTTCCGGGAGGACCGTATAAAATAACTCCCTTAGGCGCTTTTACACCTGTACCCATATATTTTTTTGGGTTTTTAAGATATTCTACAAAATATGTAAGCTCTTTTTTTGCATCGCGCGCACCGATAACATCATCAAAATGAACATTCGGCTTGGACATAGAGCTTAAAACACTCTTAGCATCCTCGGGATCTAACGCAACAGCCATTTCAAAATCAAAAAGCTTAATTTCTGCATTTTTTCCATTTTTAGAAACTGTTTGAGAAGTGCCAAAGGATATAAGCTTGTTTTCCTTAGCCAAACGATTCATACTTGACTGCTGATACAGGTTAGCCGCAATAGTATTTAATTCTTTTTCAAAAGCGTTTTTACTTTGGTTAATACGCAATACACCGCGAACGCCCTGGCGCATAAAGGAAATTCTTTCTTCCTCATTTAAGCCTTTACCCCGTTCTTCAATAAGATATACGGGCAGTCCCGCTCTTTTTTCTTTAAGGAATTTAAAGAAATCACGAGCCGGAGATTCAACATCCTCGATATTAAGAGATTCAAGCGATAAAGTGTTGGCGCCATATTTTAAATCCAATAAAACAAAATCTATATTTTGGTTTTGCATTATATTAATGCCTTCACTGACGGTTTGAGCGCCAATTAAATTAAATTTAGATTCATTCAAATTGCAAAACTGAACGGTTTTGGGATCTGCAAAAACCAATACATTAGTTTGTCCTTCTGCAACAAAAAAATCAGAAATTTCTTTTTTGGTGTGACTTAAATCAACATTTATACTGATTTTTTCAATGCTAGATATGTTTGTTTTAACCTTACTTGAATCAATAAGTCTTAAAAGCTCATACAGCTCATCATTAAAGAAGTTTTCGGCTCTGCCGCGAATAGCTCTTGCATCAGCGGCGCCACCTTCTGAAAACAACAGCGCAGTATACACAAGCTCATTAATACTAAGCTTGATACCTGTTTGATTTTGGAAATTATTGGCATGGCGCTCAATTTCCTTTTTTGCAATTGCTCTTAGATTATGGGCTCCAATGTGATTGAACATAACCACATTTCCCGAAGCAAATCGGGAACATATTGCACTTGGGAAAAAGGGTATATTTGTTTCAGGATTTACATCCTTTTGAAGAGCTTTTATAATAACCTTGCGTGACAGTGATGAAAAATCGCCCGTTTCGCTGTCCTCATATAATTGTTTGCCCGCATTGGTTGTAAATATAATAATAGAGTTTGTAAAAGACACTTCACGCTCGGTATTATTATCCCTTAACCTTGCAGCATCCAATATCTGTAAAAACAAATGGATAACGCTGATATTTGCCTTTTCGATTTCATCAAACAACAGCACACATTGGGGATTTTCTTCAACAAAACTGGTTAAAACACCCGGCTTAGCGTCTTTATAAACCTTATCAAATCCGCAAAGTTCCATAGCCGACTCTCTGTGTGAATACTCACTCATATCAAAGCGTTTAAAGGGCAGTTTTAATAGCTCGGCTGATTTTTCAGCTAATAAGGTTTTTCCTACACCGGGAGGACCGGCGAACAAAAATGTTGCGAGAGGTCTTTTGCGGGACTTATCCATCATAGAAATCATACGGGATTGGAAATAACCGGTGGTGAATACATTTATTGCATTATCCTGCCCGAAAACTGTGTTTTGTAATTCTTCCCTTATAGCCTTTACATCAGTAATAAGGTTACCAAGCTCATCCTTGGCGGTAATTACATCCGCTTTTGGGGATTTTGCAGAATCTTCCACATCAGTTTCAATTTCATCCTCAAATAATATATCTGAATCGTCTTCATCTGAAATTTCAATCACAGGACCGATTTTTTCGGGAACAGGTGAATCCATATCGCCTGCAATTACACTTTTAATTGTGCTGCTTGGCTCTTCAAAAATACATAACAACAAAACTTCTGCTTTTAATTCCGGCATTTTCTGTTTTGCTGCAATTCCCATTGCTTCATATAATTTTTTTTGCATATATAAGCTATCCATAACCGGATCAAAGCTTTTACCATCTAAATACGATAACATAACAGAACGACTCAAAACAGGATCCATTCCGTAATCGTTAAATATTTTTTTAACCTCAACTATTTCGCTATTATTATCCTCTGTGCTTCTAACCGTATCAATCAGTGCTGCCAAAAAGTTTTCTGCTGTTAAAGTGGTTGTATTGCTACTAATACACTTAGCAGCTTTGATTACCTTATCCAAAATAACACTGTTTTTTATATTAAACACAAAAACACCTCTTTTTTATTTTTACAACAAAAGTTTTTAAAACTACGCTTATTATAACTTCTAACCCACAATATTGTCAAGGTATGGAGTTTATATAAAAATGTATAAAAATCAAACTCCGACTTAATATTTAGCTATTCCAAAGGCTTTTGATTTTTTTAGCAAATTCTGCATCATCAAGCTCTTGCACATTTTCAACAAGCTTTATATTCATATCCTTAGCCCGTTGGCGGATATACTTACCGCTTTCGCCCATACTTTCCAAGGCTGTAGCAACAAGCACCCTTTTTGCATACTGCCCGCCAAAACGCTCTGCCACCGTATTAAGCTTATAAAGCTCATCAGAGCTTACAACTCCGTTTTTGCAAGAAATAAATACAGGTACAACGCCGTGCATTAACAGTACATCTATTTCATTTTCAGTATCATAAAGCGCCTCTACTGCTTCGTTATGAAATTCGCCATCCCAATCTATAACAACACCGTTTACCACATCATTATAAACAGGCGTACCATCATTTTCACGCAGGGCCTTTGCAATGGTATAAACCTTCATTTCCAACGCTTGTCCCGCTTTTGTAAGACATTTTTTAACCTGTTCATTTTTATAAGTTATTGTTACATTATTATCATTATTTTCATTAAATTCCTTTATTAAGCCGAATTTAAGCAAAGATTCAATTATATTTCTGACACTTTGATATTTTGACTTAAACTGCGCTAGATGATAATCTATTGCGGGACAATACGCTACGGTTGTAAGACCATCCTCACTTACTGTACCTACAATTTCAGCCGCCTCTAAAACTCCGATTTGCATATTCCAGCAGCGAACATTATTTTTACAGATATTCCAAATTAAGTTTATATCATTTATAAAATCGGTACTTAAATTCCACTTGTATGTTTTTTGTTCGTTTATATTGCCGTAAGCAACCTCGCCACCAAATATTCTTACATTTTCCTCTATGGTAAGGCTTGGAGCGTTTTTGAATATGGTTTTTCCATCCTTATCATAATCATACAGCGTGTTGTTTTTTAAGTTGAATTTATGTATTTGAATGTTTTTATCGGGGTGCTTTGCATAAACTACACCTAAAGCCAATATAAGCATCTCATCCCCGCCGGTAACATCAAAAACACAATCATTATATGCTTCTACAATTTCTGAAAGCAGTTCAATTGCGTTATCCAAATTGCTTTTTGAAACGGTTCTAAACATAAATTCTATATTGTTGCCTCTCGCCCTAAAAACCTTTTCGTAGTTTGCAATATGCTTTTTCATTATCTTTGAATTGTCGCCAATATAGATAATTCTGTCCGGCGCATAGGTTAAGCAGGCGCCGATATTTTCAGAAGCAATTTTATCAAAAAACTCAATATATGTCATTTTTCCTCCAACTAAAAGCGGTCATCCTTGGAGCCATCAATAGCTCAAGAAGGATGACCGTTCTTACAATTTAATAATTAATTTACCTTGTCAAAAATTTGGGTTTCCCCGTCCTTAGTGAGTTTTAGCTTTGCGCCTTCAAATTCAAAAGCAAATTCCTCTGTGGTTTCTACACCCAAAGTAGTTATTTTTATAGACAGCGTATTACCCGAAATGGCATATTTAAAATCCATATCAAAAATAAGATTTTTTGTGCCTGTACCATCTTCATTAAAGGTATATTTAGTTTCGGTAACAACACCTAAAATTGTTGTTTGATTTTTCCAGGTACCTATAATTAAATCTTCTGATGAGGAACAAGCGCAAACGCCAAATACCATTACAACAACTAATAAAATAGCAATTACTTTTCGCATACTGCTTTCTCCTTTTTGTTTATTATTACTTGTATTTAAACTTAACGGTGATTGTCCAAATATTTTTATCATACGAATATGAGTAAGTATTTGAAAGTATCTGCTTATCAATTTGAGAGACTACCTTCAATGTTTCGTAACAATCCTGTCCAACCGCACAAAGCTGAGATAAAGCTTGATCAAATAAAGCTTTAGTTCTGCATTTAAAGGTAAATGATTTATTCTTATTTTTAGCGGCCGCTTGAGCAATTTCTTTAATTCTATTTAAATCATACTTATCAAGCACACAATTATTATGGTAATAGTAGTTGGCGCGTATTGCGGCACACTCAGGAACACTAACAGGACAAAGAGATAAATCCCTTGTTCTGGTTAATTCATCTGTTGTAATGCAGAAATAATCAAAACCGGGGTCGGTGATTTTTACTGTTTGTACGGTATTTGAGCTATCATCCCAAGTGGTATCAATGTAGTAATAATCACCATCAATTTTAACAATGTTCCAGGCATGAGCCTCGCCACGGTCACCATTCTCTTTAAGAATATATCCAACCGCCTCAGCACACTCAATTCCACATTTTTGAAGCAGATACTGCATTGCTCGGGCGTAGCCCTCACAAACTGCCTTACCCTCAAGAAAGACACCGCAAATTGATCTTAAATAATCAATTTTTTCTTTTGAGGGACCGCCCTCCTGATTTTGCTTGTTAAGAGCGATTGTATCATAATCCACCGAAGCAATTATCTTAATATGAATTCTGAGCGCCACATCATATGCACTCATAGAATCGTCGATTCCTTCAAGATATTTTGCAACGACTTCATCTATACGCTTTTGTAGCGCAACCACCTCTTCGGCCGATGCGCCGTATTTAAAGGTTACCTCTGCGCCGCACATAGAAAAGGTTCTATACCAGAACAGTTCAGGATGGTCATACTCTATAGCTTCACAAATCTTAACAACATCTTCAAAAACACAACCATCCACCGTTACTGTTTCTTGATGATTCTGAATTGCGGCAAGCAGTACATTATACGCCTGCTGATGTCCTTCGGTTAATCTGGAATAATAGAGATAATTTATATTGCCATCTAAAGCTCTGTCTGATTGTTCAGGAGTATACGGGGCGCCAAAATCACCTGTTTCAATAATTTGCGGTGTGGGAGGAATAATTTCATCATCAATGACCACTCCCGACATTTCAAGCAAATAAATAAAGGGATTATTATTATACCTAGGATTAGCAACCAGTTCACTTATAAGCTTTCTGTACCCCACACCTGATACATTTTCAGTACTTTCATAATATGTGGTGCGAACAGCGGCAAGTGAATTTTGATTTAAAAATCTTAAATACTGAATTGCAACCAGTGCTATATGACCCTCTGCAAGGTTCTCATCAAGTTGGGGAAGATGCTTTAACTGCCATACATAAGTAAGCTCGCGCACAAGCAATTCAGACAAACTAACCGACGGAATAGAATATTCCACATAAACTTTTTTCTTATCATCAACATAAGAATTTAGCGGAACATCCGAACCTCTTTTAACAAGATTTGTATTTTGCTTAAGTGTATTGGCGATTTTAACAGTTGATTCAAAACAAAATTCGTAATCTTCATCAAGGGTTATTCCATATGTGCTTTCTAAATAAATTTTTGCACGGTCAAGGTGGGCTTTAAGAATCTTTTTGTTATTTCCAACCAGATTTTCGGCACAGGATTTACACATTTTTCTGCCGTCATCCAATTCAACAACATTATCACCCTTTACATAGCGCTTTCCGCAAAAATCACACACATCATATTCAACCAAGGAATCTAAATCCACAAACTTCAAATCGTGCTTATCATCACCAAGTATTTTAGATAGCTTATGTAATGAATCAAAATCAAAACAGGCGGGGGTGTGATCCAAGCCAAAACAAAGATAATCGCTTTTCTTATCTGCTTCTGAATACCATTTTAAATAATTAAATATGGGTCTAAACAATGTATTAAGAACATTATCACCTGCAGACATAAGTACAGATACAACACCCAGATCGGTAGCGCAATCTTCAACAATTAAAAGGTTAAAATCTGTTGTAGAAACAAACTCACTTTCTCCATTGAGGATTACCGAAGGATGCTTTTTAAGTATTGCTTTTGAGTCATCATCGGTTAATTCCTGATGTAGAACCGGACAAACCGCAACAGAATCTGCAACTGACGGAAACATAGAGCGTAGTAATTCACTAAGCATTACAGCCGCAAGCGACATTGTTTTATCTACATCTGCACCAAATTCTCCGCAAATACGAATAGACATAATAAGTGCGCCTTTTTTATGAGCAACCAAATTAGCCTTTTGCATAATTGTATCTGTAGAGTAGGCGGGCGCCGAAAGTGTACCGTAACGACGGTAGGTTTGCTTTGCTAAATCATCATTTTCGGGATCATCAATGCTGTGATACTCATTATTACCTGCATTGAGCGCAAGAGTATGAGGGTCTATTTCATAATATCCGCCGGTAAGAACTTCCATTGGAGCTCTGAAAACAGATAAATAAATATCATTTACAGAAACATTGTCTTCTGTTCGATTAAGCACAACATGCTTTGTTGGGAAAACTGCCTCAATCTGCTCAGGAATAAATTCTATATGATATTTTCGTGCTTGAATGTATTGATATGCCTCATCATTCTTTCCGCCAACCGCAAGACGGGTATAAATACAACCCAACGCAGTATCAATTTTAGTGATGTGATATATATTACCGTTATGAAGTAGATTCTGACCTTCAATATAGTTCTGTGTAAGACGGTTTTTAGGCAACGGAAGTGTAACTTCTCTATCCCCCGTTGACATAACAATCATATCTCTGCCGTTTATCATATCAAACAGCTTGCCCTGACGCCTAAGTAAAACCTTATCCTCAGAAACATATACGCCACTTTCATTAAAATCCTGAGAAGAAGAATACTCAAAATATTTAAACAGGCTTTTATGATCTACCTGAGCAAAACCGTAAATTTCCAGAACACTTCTAAGAATTGAATTAATATCGCTTTTTTTAACAAACTCATCAAACTTAGAAAGACCGGATACAAGTCTGATTATTTCTTTTGTGGAAATTCCACCGGCATTTGCCTTAACCAAAATCTGCTGAGCTATATCCTTTTCAGTACCTTCCTCAACGGGAATTCTACCTATCTGCGATGAGCTCCACAGCTCATTGATATTTTCCACAAAATAATCACGCAACATATAAGGACGGGAGAATACCAATATCAATGACGGCTTATCAGATACCATTGACATATACTTTCTTATTGTTGCAGGTAAATTATCCTTAGAATCCATAACAATTAGTACAGAATAATCGTCAGGATTATAAAAGTGCTTATTTAAGCGTAGGTTACTGCCGTCTGTTTTTATTGATACACTACCCATATTAGCCGCAATGGTTTCCTCAATATTAGCATAAGGCAGAATATCTTCTGCAAATACAGTAACATTTGAAGCTCCCTTTACAAGGCATAACACAGCAATATTCATAATGGCTCCAACCTCTTCTTCAGAATCAAAGAACTGGGGAGAGGTGTGCCTTCCGTTTTCATCTACCTTACCTTCAAAATTATAACAACGGACAATGGTGTTTTTGTTATAATTCATTGAATCCACCGATTCAAAATCCACTGCGAGCAGATTTTTAAGAACCTTATCCAAGCCCGAGGTTCTTGTATCATCAAAACAGATATATCTTACCTGCCTGGATATGGAGCCTGCGCCAAAAGAGTTATTTACAGCACCTTTTACGGCTCGCAAAGAATTGTTTTTAGCAATATGTTTAAGTCTGGTGTTAAGTAACGCCATCTGCCGATTGCTGGTATTTACAGTTTTAAGAGTATCTACAAAAATTACCGTATCCAACAAACCGATAAATCTACTATGCTCGCTTTCAAAATGCTTTGAACACAAATAGCCAAGAGAAGTTACAAGAATACTGTTATCATTAACCTCTGCTTCATCAATAACATCTGAATCGGAGGTTATTTTTACAATTCTCCATATAGGCTCATCATAATCCACAGCTCCGCTATTAAAGCCTTTGCAGTAAAGACTTGAAAGCTCTGTAAGACCCCTTTGTAAATATTTATAAACCTCGTTAATCTGCAAATCATCATTGCAGACAAAAACAACATTATCACCACGAGCGATGACAACAGAAAGATACCTTAAAAAATACATAGCAAATTCAGAGTAAAAAGCACCATTTATCAAAACACTTTTATTCTGCTCTACTAGTTTATCAAGACAGTTAAGATATATTTCTTTATTTTTTTGAGGATTACGCTCATCATTTTCCACTGCCTGTGCAATGAATTTTGTTATATCGTGATGCTTTGCTGAAAGAGCCTCCTCTTTGATAGCTTTTGAAAACTCTACATCACAAGCATAAAAATCTTTAAATTGCTTGCTTACTTCAGCATCAATTGCCTGCAAATCAACCGATATTGGCTTAACCTCATATGATTCTTCTTGTAATAATTCAGGACATTCATCTTCAAGCCGTTCAATACCCGCAAGGAAGAAATACATCTCCCACAAGGTTAGCAGTGTAATGGTTGGGTAAATATATCCTGCACTGAAAAGCATAGAAATAAAATTATACGGAATCCAACCTGCGCCAAATACTGCAGGGATTTGATAAAGCATAAATACCAAAGCGTAAACAGCAGAAAGCGTTATACTTAAAAATTTAAGTATTCTGCCAACAAAAAACCATGTTTCTTTATGAAAAAACTTAATTATTTTATGCTCAAGCTTTTGGTGCCAATTAAACTCACCGTTTTTTCCCTTTGGAATAAGAAGGCTTTTCTTTTTAAGTCCGATTCTGACAAACTTACTAAAAACTCTGTAGAAAAAGCCAATAGCAAAGTTCACCAGAATTGCAGCCATAACCTTTAAAAAATACGAAAGCCTTTGAGGGAAAGCAATTTTTGAACCAAGCCACTTAATAAAGCTAAGAGATTCTGCCCACAGAAGCAATTCTTTTAACAAATATAACAATACAGTAACAAGAACTGCGTATATTACAGTATATATTATTATTCTTAAACGCTTATATGAAATTTTGTTTTTCTTATCACGCCTGAATGTTAAAAATTCTAATGCTATTGGGGATGCCATAAGCAAAACGGTAGCAAGAATAAATAATACCTTTAGTACAAATATTAAAAAATCCATTTTACATATTGCCCCCTTCTATTTATTTTGCGTTTTTAAAAGCTGAGTATCTATTACAGAATAGAATTTTTGGTTTTTCTTACCCGAACAGAAAGCAAGGTTGTAATCAATCGAATCTGTTGAATCAACAATTTTGTGCTGTGAATTTTCATTTTCTGTTTCATTAAACTCCAAGTCACTCAACACACTTTGAATTGAACGAACTCTATCACGCAATTTGCGTTTGTGATGCTCAATTTTAGCATCTGCAATGCTACAACATTCTGCACAATACTCAACATCGGATTTATATTCATAAACCCACCTAAGTCCCGGTACAACTACCGATAAAAGTCGGTCGTACTGTTGTACTGCCTTTTTGTTTTCTTCTAATGCCTGATTAGATTTTTCCTCAAAATCCTTCCAAGCCTTGATATACTTCTTTTTTTGTGCCGCAGCCATAATTGTAAATACTATGTATAGCAAAACAATAGGAATGGCTACTGAACACAAAGCAACAGTAAAAGTCAGAGCGTTTTTAACGATATTTTCAAATTGAATAATGAAAAACGGAAGATATAAAACAATAATTGCTGCTAATAATCCAATTGCAACAAGTTTTATTTTTCTAAGGCTCTCTTTTATCTGATTCACCTTGGACACAAACCAATTACACTGCTCTTCAATATCAGAAATAGCAACAGATCTGCCTGCGCAAAATTCCATATATTGATTAACCATAGTTTCATACGCTTTATTTGATATACTTTTTACCGATTCTAAAATCTTATTTTCTTCACCCTGAGCGGCATATCTCTGCCTGCCTACCTGAAGTAATGCAGGCTTATTCTCAATTGATTTACCGGCATAATTAGATAAAACATTTGAAACATGCATTTTAAGCTTTTTTAAGTAATCCAAGTGATGCTTTCGCACCCTTTGGGCTTGCTCAATATATTGCTCCGGCGTAGTTTTTTTACTGAACATCTGACTACGGCCTTCTTCATAATTATAATCAAAGGCTTGATATTCCTCTTTGGAAAATAAAGAACGGCCCTGCTTTTGAACAACAGAAACCTCCTTATCATTTCCCTTTAAGATAATAGCTTCATCACTCTGTTTATTGTTTTCGTTTGCTTCTTGTTTATTAGCGTTTTCATCATCATTTTCAGATGCCACATCATTAATTACAAATTCCGTAGCTACATCTCCATACATATCCAAACCAAATTTAGCGTGATCAAAAGCAGATAATCTTGGAGCTAATTTGAGTTCTGAGTAAGATGTAGCTAAAGCTTCAATCTCACTTAATTTTGCTTCGTATATATCCTTTTTTAATTTTAAAATAGGTGCAATTTCTTGTAGGGAATATAAGCGGAATTCAAGCACTTGCTTTGTGTTTTCCCCTGTTTCTGGTTCGAAAATAGAGTTTAACTCTACGCATTTAAGCAAAAAGAGCGCAATATTCACCTCGCTTAATGCTAATACGCTTTTATTTACCTCGCAGGCATAACAGTCATAAGGGCAGGAAACAGTTTCAATACCGATTCTGTCCGACTCAACCTTATTGATATTACTTATTTTTTCAAACAAGGAAGAATTTGCATTAGAAACATCTGCTTCGTTTATTACTTCATCACACCATAGCTGAAGTACTTCACAATATCCATCACGAATACCGGGAACAAGCTCTTCACCGCATTTTTCAAAAATCTTCTCCTTGAATAAGGCAACCTTATCCACAGAAGTAGTTTCTTGTACAGTTTTCGCAATGCTCTCAATATCCTCTGTGCGGGGTAAGCCGATGAAATTAAACACCTGCTTCATAACCCCCGCCTTTCGAGGGTCATTATCAACCACCAATAATTCTGTAAACTTTTTTTCTTCGCCAAACATAATCAATATGTTTTGCGGTTTTCTGCCCGAGCTTACAAGCTTGTTTACTATTGATTCGGATATTATATGGGTATACAAAATGCGCATTGCGCTACAACACTCTTCGCGTTCTTTATCATGAAAAGCGTCCCTTTGGATAGAAGAATATGCTTTATTTTCCGGAAGGTCAATATACACAATCAGATTAAAGGTGTTATTAAGCTGAACATAGCCATCAATCATATCGCTGATTTTCTTTACACAAGCGATATACCCTTTATCTTCATCATACCAATCGGACATTAAACATTCCATTGTTACGAGCTTTTTATTCTCATAATGTATATCAAAAAGAACATCATACTCATTGATTTCTTTTTTTGATGTATTTATAAAAAAAGTATGCATATACTTCACTCCCAATCAACGCAATATCCGAAGGTGTTTATTAACACCTCCAGATATTGCAAAGCCTAATTACTTTGAAGAGTTCCCGGCAGAATCCTCTTCCTTGATTTTGTATTTTTCAAATGCGTTTTCCCATCGACTGAATATTTCAGACTTACCTTTGGAGCGCTTGCTGGAATCATATATCTTTCTGCAAATTCTGTACTTTGCTTCTTCAAGCTGATGTTCAGAACGCTCTGCATTATATCTTGCGGCCAATTCGCTTGCGATTTTCTCTAACGCACCGATTAGCGCAGCAGAAATAAATTTGTTATGTCTGGGGGTTTCATTATAGCGAGAAACCACATTAATAGGATTGATATCCTCATTCTTTGTTGTAAGACCCTTTAATACCTCTGTGCCGACATATGTAACCATTTCTTCCATTTCTGATTCAAAACGCTGTTCAAGCTCAGGAATATCAGAACCTGTAAATACTTTATCGGCTCTGAGAACATCAATAAGCTTCATAACATCGGTTTTAGTAACGGGTCTGCCTTTATACTCAACGGCGATTTGGTCATCAATAAAGCTACCATAACCACCATCAACAGAACGCTTGATAAAGAAGTTGCCGTCTTTATCTGTTTTAAGGATACCGTACGCAATAGCCAGCCATAATCCATGGAAGAAATCGAGTTCATCCTGTCTTTGCTTTTCTTCAGTGATATACGGAAGAATTCTATGCCAGTTCATATCCAAATGCGGTGTTCTAACATATGCTCTTAAACCGTATCTTCCTTCGGCATCCTTTACCATATTGCTAACCACAGAATTGTAGCACTTATAGTATTCTCCATCCTTAAGCTCATTGAACTTTGGAATATAAACTGCTTCCAAACCATATACAGCTCTATAACAGTACAATTCATTCTTAGGATAGGCGTCATCTGCCTGAAGATCTGCGTTAATGCCAAGCTCAGTACCCACAAATGGGCAAGCGGTTGCCACATCAGGACTAAATCCCCAGAAGGTTTTAGGACGAGCTGTTACGGTTCCCAAATCGTTGTCAGACACCTCTTTATCATGAATTAAGAAGGGAGCAGCCATTCTATACAACTGATTCTTACAATTAACAAATGCAGCTCTGTGTCGTTGCGCCGCTTCATTAGTTGTTTTAAAGGTTCCTGTTGTAATATCAAGGTCATTGAGGTCAACGGTTTCATCTGTTATCTTACCGCCCTTTGCTGTAAATTCAGCATCACTTGCCTTGCACAGGGCAGTATAAATATCCATATTTACATTATCACTATTGTTTGCATCATCATCAATTTTTTGCTTATATGCGTTAATAATTTCTTTTACAAAAGCTGCAATAACACCAACCTTTACATATGATGCATTTTCAGGATTAGAGGGCCTTTTTTCGGCACAAAGGCTACCATAAATTGCATCAATTACACTCTTGTTGATTTCAACATTACTTTTATCAAGCTCAAAATCAAGTGTTTGGTAAATCGCCTCTTTGCTTTTTGCATCGCCTAAAATATATAATGTTTTACCAATAACATCATTAGTTTCACCTATATTTTCGGTCAAAGCAGAGTCAAGCTTCTGCTGTACATCGTTGAGCTTAGCAAAGAATACTTCAATCTGCTTTATAAGACCGTTGAGTCTTTCAATAAGCTTTCTAAATACGCTTAACTGCAAGCATTCCTTCTCATACTTCTCACAAAGTACAATTTTAGAAGTAATAAACTCAGCATATCTCTGCTCAAAATCATCAAAGAAGGCGCCTTCCTTCTGATACCACTTTTTACTGTTAAGAAAAGCTTCGGCAGTTGTTTCGGTTTCGGGTGTTGCTTTATTATCAAACTGTGCACCAACATCGCCACCGGAAAGAGCTTCTTCCCTACTGTCTTTAAGAACAATTCCTTTAATAGCGCGTTGCATTTTTTCAACAAGCTTATATAAAACATATCTTGCTGCAACTGGATGAATAAAATCCCAAGTACCCATATCATTAGGCTTAGTAAGCAAACCGTAAACTGAACATCTGTTAGAGGCTTTAACATCACCCATACTGTATGAAAAAACAGAATTAACAATTCCGTCAGCGTACTCATCGACCTTTTTATCGAAATTATCAAGAACCTCTTCAAGTCCGCTTTCATCAGATTTGATTCTATCTAAAAGCTCGTCTTTAGAATGATCAGCCGCAACAAAAGCATCAGCATCAATTGCATAATCTTCGGTGCCGCTATTTTTTGTTATGACAGCATCAATTTTTTGATTCTTTAAAAGCTTAATGAAATCATCAACCTTGTCGGAGTACTTAACTACTACTTTATCTCCCTCTTTACCCTTGGTTTCATTCTTCACATCCTTAGAAATTGAAAGGAAGAATCTATCCTTACCTGTTTCATCAGCCTTGACAGAAGTTTTGTCATCAAAAATCTTTATAAACTGAGTGCGAGTATCTATAACCTCACTTGAAAAGATGCCATCCTTTTCACTTTGTTTTTTCTCTTCATTCAAGGCATCAATCTCACTGTCGATTTTTTTCCATCCACCGGTAAGAGAATCCTGTGCCGCACGGATTGCACAATACATCTTAACGCTCTCGGTAGGATAAACAGCTTTTGATGTTCCGCACGAACCATAAAGAGGCTCTTCATTCTCAATAAATGAAAGAAATGCGTTATCCTCTTCGGAATACATATCACTATTCATAGGAGCGTAAAGCTGCATATATACCAACTGTGCAACCATCTTCTCATATTCTGATATACTTTCAAGGCGAACGCCGTTCTCGTCCTTATCATCAACAAAGAAAGCAAAATCATATACAGGTCTTCCTGAATCGCTATCTAAATCGCTATCAAACAAATCTCCCAATTCTATTTTTTCGGGCAATTCAACAGAATTATTCTTTTTGATTTTTGTAAGGGTATTCAGCTCACGAATTGCGGCATAAGCATTACAATAATGACGAACACTGGTTGTTTTGTTATTTTTGATATCCTTTATTGTGCTGACAAAAACATCCGGAAGCATAAATATACCGCGAATTGTAATCTGACTTTCGCTAAGGAATTTTCTAAGCCACAGCGCTACCTGAATAAACATACCTGAGCCTGTTCCGCCCGAAAGTGACGAAACAATCATAATTCTGATTTTAGAACCGGAATTATTTTTCAAAACATCATTGATAAGCAATTCAAGCTGATCAATCACTCCCGATTCAAGACAATCCATAAAAGCAATTCTGGATTTAATACGAAGCTCAGAAGCGCCATCAATCATACTTTCTTCTAAAAAAGCAGGAGATTTTGGACACCAATTTTCCATATTAAGATGAGTATAATCATCAAAATAGTCACGGATTTTTTGCACCTTACTTGTAGGAATTACCGGTACCCCAGTCTGACTATCTGCAATTGAAGCATTATCATTTACATTGGTATCCAAAACTGCGCAACAAATTTCGCCGTTATTGATTTCTTTTTTGTTGGCGCGGAGTTCTTTAACAACATTGTTGACAACTCTGCTGCCGGTACCACCTAAACCTATTAATAATGTCTGTGCCATAATTTTTCCTCCAAATTATTATTAAAATTTATTAGTTTATATATACAAATATCTTACCTGATTTTATAACTTTTTTCTCATCTACAATACCTACACCGTTACCGGAATCAGGAACTACAAAGTATTTAGCTCTTGATGGATTTGTTGGAGTTATATTTCGTTCAAATTCGCCATTTACTGTTGTTGTCATAACAAATTCATTAATTTCAAGCTTTTTATGTTTAGAAATATATTCAGATACTGCGGCAGGATTATTTAAATTTGCAAAATCAGTATCCACAGGCTCTACCTTGCCCTTATACCACGGAAATGTCATTTCACAAATAATTCTTCCGCCACGGTCGGCTCGTATTTTTATTCCGTTTGCCGACACAACATCTGCCGTCTTTTTGAATTTTAACCTTCCGTTACCCTTTTTAATTTTATTGAATTTATTAAGCTTCACAGGAGATAAATTTCTTAACATATGGGTACAGTTATCTCCGTTATACTTAATATCACCAACAAAAAGTGTAGCACTTTTGGGGTATTTAGGCTTGGTAACAATCAAAATAATCCAAGTAATTAAAAATGCAAGTATTATAATCTCAATTATAAGTGGTAAATACACATTTAAAATCTGATACGAAGCGTTAGCGCCAATTACATCAATAGTACTATCTGCTGTTCCAAATGCGTGGTCTAAGGTTACTGTAATATCTTCTCCGGTAAGTCCAAAATAATATGCCCAGTTAGACCACCAGGTCCAAAAATTAAGGGTATGCTCTTCATCGCTGTAGGGTGTTACGGTAATAGTTCCATCGTTCAAAACGGTTATATCTGTTTTAAGGTTTATATGCTCTTCATTCAATAAAACAGATATATGTTTTTCTACCGCCGCTTTGTTAAGCTTTTTACCGTCTTTTGTAATATAAAATGATACCGATACATCATTATTAAACAGCTTATGTTTCATTATCGGCTGCTTTGCGGCTATAGGCACAACCTCATAGGTTGCTATTAAAACAGTGTATGTTTCACTTGCGGTTACGCCGTTTTCAAGAGTACATTTTACCTGTACATCAAAGCTACCCAAGTTAGGATCATAAGCACCTGCGGCATTGGGAGTAAACACAATTTTTCCATCAGCCGAATATGTAATAGAACCATCATTGCCCTTAGGCGAAACATCTATTACAGGCTTTAACTCCTTAACCTTGTTTACATCTGTTACAGCAACGCCATCGGCATAAACCGTAAAGCTGATTGAAAGGTCTTTATTGTTCTTTAAATTATCAAGCTTAATATTTTTTACATTATTTTCAAAGGAAGGCTTTAATGTATAAACCACTTTGGGTACATATTTTGTTGGAGTGAATTTTGCCGAATACTCAATTGGATTGAAGCCTTCAATAATTACTTGTGCTTTAATTTCGGTTTCAATATTTTTTAAAGAAAAATCAGTAAGCATCATTTCTTTTTTGGAATCCTGCACTACCACCTTGCCGGCTTCAGAAACAGAGGTGTTAAACCTTGTATCGTTAGGTAATAAGGAAGGATTTATTTCTTTATCGGTGCCCATTTCATATATCTTACACGAAACAGAAACCTTATCCCCTTCCATAACATTTTCCAGCTCACTACTATCTGATATTTCTTTACCATTTACACTTATTGTCATTCGCATTTCCAGAGCGGGCTCAAATAGAATAACAATATTATCTAAATCTATATTCTTGTCAAAGGTGATATTGTAGGTACCCGAGCCAATTACCTTTTGTGAATCGCCCAACAAATAGGCGCCGCCCTTTAGATCGTCATATTTTGGATAATTAAGCACAGCCTTTCGACTGACAGGAATAGTGTTTTCGTTATTATGTATAGCGTTAGTAATTTTAGCATCAGACTCCTGAGCTAAAACGGCAATATTAAGCAATGGAATTGTTGACGATACCTGAATTGTTTTATCGTTTATTTTTTTTATGTCACTCTGCGCAAGACGGGTTCTACCGGATATTCTATCCGCCATTTCAGACATAGCCTCAGCAATTTCGTCTGCATCCGATGCTGAATATTCATAAATGCCCTTGTTTGGATCCTCATCAGGGGATGCTACATCACCAATACCCAAAAAAGTTACTTGAGGATTAGTTCCGTTAGGCATCTTAGCTTTAGTATAATTTTTAAATTTTTCATTTAAAAATTTCTTTTTATCTTCAGCGGATTTACTAACACATTCATTAAAATCGCCATCTGTAATTACAACCAACCAATATTGCGTATTGGGATTAGAGTCGTTAACAGTTTTTAGCTTATTGTATGCCTTTTCTACAGCAGCATACGGTGTAGAACTGGATAAGGTGTGATTTTTAATAGAATCAACCGATTTTTGGATTCCACCGGCTGATAAATCTATTTTTTCCGGATTATAATTAGGCACTTTAATAGTACGACTCATATATGTAACATATAGCTGGTCTTCACTATTGAGCATTCCGCAAAAGGTCTGCATTGCGTAGTTTGCATATGCCCATTTTTCCCCTTTCATACTTCCGGAATCATCATAAACAACCGAAACAATTTTTCGAATATAAAGTGATTCTGCAGAAGCAAAAAGTTGAAAACTGAATAACGAGGTTGCCAAAATGACAACTGCAAGCAGTATTGAAAATATTCGCTTCATATAATCCCACCTTCAACACAATTAGGTTGATTTTTAAAAAATTGAATTTTTAACACTTTTCCATAAAACAGGAAAATGCTCTGCCATCTTTTTGGAACAAGCTTCCGTTTACTTTGATGACAAAGCAAATACCTATAAGCGTCTAAAACATTTAGCGCTTAAATTTACTAACTATTGTTTTTAATAAAATCGTTAATATCAAGCACGCCTTTATCAATTGCAAGGAACTGATCATTATACTTATCTACAACAGCGCAGGATAACGAAATCATATACTGGAACAAGCCTTCACCAACAACGCTGTTTCTGAAGGAAGCGGTTAATCTGAACATAACTTCGCCTGTTGCTAAATCATAATCAAAGTTTCCGTCTGCCATTCCAAAGGTTGCCACGCAGGTTGCAATGGCGCCATCCAAACGCTTGGCTTCGGACATATTAAAAGGCAGAGGTGACATAAGACGAACAAGCTGCCTTTCGGCATCAACAATAAGAACAAACTTCATTGGAATATCTTCGCCGCTTACGCCAAAAAATACAACAAGCTTTTCTTCGTCTTTTTCAAAATTCCAGTTTCTTTTTTCAATTGCTGCGCAGAGCGTTGAATACACCTGCTTTGCAAGTTCTATTTTCTTTTCGTCAGCCATTTTAATATCCTCCCCTTATTTTGAAAGTGTTGCAAGAAATTGCTCTAATGTAAGCATACCTTTTGCAAGCATTAAAAACTTATCATTAAAATCATCAATAACATTGCAGGATGCATAAAGCAAATATGCAAATACCTCTTCACTTATAACGCTTTCCATAAAGCTGTTTGTCATACGATAATACATATCGCCCGATGTTATATCATAATCGAAGCTGCCATCAACAAGCATATTGTTAACAGCGCTAACAGCTACTGAAACATCAAGGCGCTTATCCTCTTTTGTTACAAAGGGCAAACGGGAAAGTAAAATAACAAGCATTCTATCCGGATCTACTCTAACAGATATATCCATTGGTAAATCTTCACCTTGAGCGCCACACTCAATAATTAATTTTTCCTCATTCTTTACTTTGCATTTCCAATCGTTATTGGCCAATGTTTGACAAAGTGTTTCAAAAGTTGCCTTAGCCTGTGCTAATTTTTTTTCTTCTGCCATAAAAATATCTCCTATTCTATTATATTTTAAAGCAAAATGATTAATCATCACCTATTTACAACAGTGTAAATTTCATTCGCTTTATATTTTAGATGTTTTCTATAATCTATTATGAATAATTATATAATATTTTGTAATTAAAGTCAAGAGAAGCTCGTTATATATTGGAGAATTTTGTAGATAAATCAATGATAGGTAACACTTTTCTCAAAAAAATAAGATGAAAGTGTAATTAGAAAGAATTTGTTGTGTTGTGAGGAGCCGTAGGCGACGAACAACACAACAAATTCGGCGCTCGATTACATTACTGCCAG
>JAGAOS010000022.1 GCA_017623575.1 Clostridia bacterium | reverse complement strand
TAGGAGGGTGGTGCTCTATCCAGCTGAGCTACTGGGACATTTGCTAATAAATATTAAGTTTTTTGCTCTATCCAGCCCCCATAGACTCGAACGACCTACTTCTTAGGAGGGGTTTATTATATCCATTTAACTAAGGAGGCGGATAAACATATTAAACTTGATAATATTTGCAATTTATATAATAAACCCCGATAAAAGGGTTTATTCATACGCGAAGCGTATAGCGGTTCTTGGGACCCTTTCAAAATCTATGATTTTGCAAAAGGGTAAGGTTCGCATATCCATTTAAACTTTGGAGGCGGATAGGTTATATTATTAAAGCGTCGGTTATTATATTACCCTAAAAACCTTGATTTGTCAATTGAATTTCCCAAAATAATTAATGGTTTTAGAAAATATTTTAAAAGCTTTGGATTTTTAATTTTCAATTTTCCATTTAAAAAGCAGTCTTGGCAGCATTACCCAACCAAGACTGCTTTTTAGTTTTGTTGTAATTATTAACCAAGTGCAACCATACTGAAAACAAGTGCAAAGAGGGCAACGGTTTCGCAAAGACCAACAACGGTAATGTACTGTGAAAAGCCCTTGCCTGTTTCGGCTAATGCATCGGCACCTGCGGCGCCTGCCTTACCTTGAGCAAGCGCTGACAATGCCATTGCAACGCCTGATGCAATTCCAAGACCAAACAAAAATGCGGGGTCGGCTGAGGATGCTTTCATCTGTTGCATTAAAAGAAAGCCGTAAATGGTCTGTGTAAGGGGCGCACCTGCAAAAACGGTAAGAATAAAGGGTGCGGCTTTATTTTGAACATAGCACTTTTTCCAGGCTCCAATAGATGCCTGACCTGCAATTCCAATACCAAGAGCAGAGCCTATTGCGGCAATGCCCATAACCAATGCTGTTCCAAGAAATCCTAAATTCATAATTATTCTCCTTTATAACTTTATTTAAATGGCTTGAATTTGTGTCCGCTCCAGGACATATCCAGATGTGATGAAAATTCCAGAGTGTTAAGTCTTATTCCGTGAACTATAACCGATAAAACATTCAGTATCATATTAAGTCCGTGACCGAACACCAAAAGTATAATGGCAAGCACTGCAAATAACAGATTTCCAAGCAGAGGGCCTGCAAGCTCGTTTACGGTTGCAGATATTGCCGCGCCCGCAAGTCCGACCGCCCAAAGGCGTATATATGAAACTATATCGGAAAATACATTAACAACCCCAAGCAAAACCGAAACTATATTAATAAGGCTTGAAAGTATGGATTTTATAATGCTTCCCTCATAGTTTGCAAATATAAAGCTTAAAGCAAAGCCAATTCCAATAAGGGCAATGGAAACTGTGCCTATGGGTATGCCGCCAAGCACAAGGGAAAAGCTGAATACTGCAGGATTTACTACCAGACTAAGCACAAGGTAGTAAATTCCAAAAAGCTGAAGCAACGAGCCTATATCGCCAAGCATTTTAAGGGAGCCTTTGCTTCTTAAAGCGCCCTTTATGTGGGCAACCGAAAGCTGAATAAGTGCTAAGGTAAAGCAGAATATCTGCAGATTTTGTGATGTGGTGAGCCCCACATCGCCACCGGTCCAGAAGGGGTGCCATAGCTTGTCGGCATAGACATTTGAAATTACGGGAATTGAAAGCTTTTGCAACCACTGTGGTAGCTGTTCGGCGGGCAAACCGCACCAAGTACAGGTAACTGTGCCCCATATCAGGGTGGAAATTCCAAAAAGACCTACAAGCAAAAATGTGGGTGAAACAGGCTTTTTGGCAATGAGTGATTTTATAACGGGTATTGCGGCAACTGCCGTTATAAGCAGACCGTAAAGTCCGTCACCAAAAATAATTCCAAAGAATATTAATATAAACGCTAAAAACCAACCTGAAATATCGTATTCAAAGTATCCCGGTACTGTGCCTAAAAAATCGGTAAGGGGATATATAAGACTTACAAATTTGTTGTTTTTAAGCTGGGTGGGAACATTGTCCTCCTCGGTTGGGTCCTCAATAACAAGTCCCCAGGAATTGCTTTTTGCGGTTTGTGTAAGCTTTTCAACATTGTCTGCTTCAATATACCCTTTAAAATGGGCAATTGAAACACATTTTTCCTGATTTTCAGAAAGCTGCTCATCATTCATACCCGTTTTGTAAATTTCAAATTCAATTTTCTTTTCAATAGACTTTATGGCATCCTTCATACTTTGGGTAAATACCGCATAAGAGGATAGCTCGCTATCTATATCCAAAAGGGTAAGCTCCAGCTTTTGAATTTTTTGGCGTATTTTTTGGGTAGAAAGCTCAGGTAGCTTGAATTTGTAGGGTGCAAGGGCATTAAGCAGAGCTTCATCAATATCATCGCCCATATCCACAATTGCAAATTTTACAGTAGATTTTGTTTTTTCTAACACAAGGGTAGTTATGGCGGTGTCAAGCTTATCATATTCTGATTTTGCAAGCTCATAAGCCATAATATTAAGATTTTTTTGTGATAAAGCCTTAATCGCCTCGGGGTCAATATCGCCCCACGACTTAATGCGGTCAAGCTCATTGTTAAGGGTTATCCTTTCGCCCTGACATTGCTTTGCCTTATCGTTAAGAGCTGCAACCTGCCTTGCTACCGAAAGGGCTTTATCTAAATCCACCGTTTCGTGCTTAGTGAATTTTGTTACCCTTTCACTAAGGGTAGAAATAGCGCCCTCCAACAGGGTAACATTATTTTTAAGTTGGGTAAGGGTATTGCTTGAGCCTTCGGCAATTTCAATATGAAGTATTCCAAGGTTGCGCAGGGTTTTAAGCGTTTCGCTCTTTTTATCCCCTAAAATTATAAGGGAAACCTTTTTCATTTGTACTATCATAACGAATCACCCTGCCTTTCAGAAGCATCATCCCGAAGGGCGATTTTCCGTTTTGAAATCTTAGAGCGAACAACGGCATTAACCTGTTGATCTGCCATATAAACCTTGATTTTACGGATGTTTTCTTTTGTTTCGGGGATTTTAACCTTTTCAAACAGATTAACCCTTTGTGAGGTAGCGCGCAGCTCAGCCTCTAAAAGGCGAACCTGTTCATCTAACACTTCCGCTTCTAAATCAAGTGACATTGCCCTTTCCATATGGTTTGCGGCAATATCTACCCAAAGCGGTGTTTTGTATAAATCGTAATCATTTCGGGAAAAATCCGCCCCCTCAAAGGTGGGGATTGCAACACCTGCAATATTTCCCTCACCCTTGCGGATGTTACTTACGGTTATTATTCCCTTGGGAAATGCGTGAGCCTCACTAAATACGGAAATCCATGAGTCAAAGCCTTTTTCAAGCTCCTCACGCATTCTGCGCACCGCTCTGGCTTTGGCTTCTATGGTGCGGATTTCGGCTCCCAGCTGTTGCTTTTTAAGTGTTAGAGTAGGCAAATATCTCTGATACATTTTAAGGGCATCCTTTTGTACCTTTAACTCATTTTTAGTTAATTTGATTTTTGCCAAAATTCAAATCCTCCTTATTGTTTGGGCCAGAATTCATCGGTAAGCTCCGATTTTATTCCGGTTTCATCCCTTTCAAAGCAGTCGGCAAGAATTTCCCATCCCAGATCAAGAGCTTGTTCAAGGGTAAGATTAACCGAAAGATCCATAAGCTTGTTTTCAAAAAGCTCGCCGTATTTAAGTAGCTTTTCATCCCAACGGCTCATTGAAAAGCCCATATTTTTCTTTTCAAGGGTTTCTTTATAAGAGGAATAAATACGAATCATAGCGTCCATAAGAGCGCGGTGATCCTTACGGGTTTTGCTGTTTACATTTTGTTTGAGTCGGGAGAGGGAGCCAAACGGCTCAATTCTTCCGCCCTTGAGGTAATACTGACCCTCGGTTATATAGCCTGTGTTATCGGGTACGGGGTGGGTTACATCGTCACCGGGCATTGTGGTAACAGCCAAAACGGTAACCGAGCCGGAATCATCAAAGTCAACCGCCTTTTCGTAACGGGCGGCAAGCTGTGAATAAAGGTCACCGGGATAACCGCGGTTGGATGGCACCTGCTCCTGAGTAATTGCAATTTCCTTCATTGCGTCGGCAAAGTTGGTCATATCGGTAAGCAGTACCAGAACATCCTTGTTCTGAAGCGCAAATTGTTCAGCTACCGCCAGTGTCATATCGGGAATCATCATACATTCAACCGTGGGGTCGGATGCGGTGTGTATAAACATAACCGTTTTACTCAGGGCGCCGCCTTTGGAAAGGGTGTCTTTAAAATAAAGGAAGTCATCATATTTAAGACCCATACCGCCAAGGAGAATAACATCAGCCTCGGCCTGCATTGCAATTCGGGCAAGAAGCTCATTGTAGGGCTCGCCTGAAATGGAGAATATTGGCAGCTTTTGTGAAACAACCAGCGTGTTGAACATATCTATCATAGGGATGTTTGTTCTCATCATACGGTTGGCAAGAATTCGCTTGGTAGGATTAACAGATGGTCCGCCAATTGGGGTCATATTTTCGGTAAGGGCGGGACCGTTATCTCTTGGCTCGCCCGAGCCGTTGAAAATTCGACCTAATAAATCCTCGCTGAAGGAAACCTGCATTTCGTGACCTAAAAAGCGAACCTCATCACCTGTGGAAACACCCTTGCCGCCTGCAAAAATCTGCAGAGAAATAACATCGCCATCAATTTTAATAACTTGAGCAAGTGATTTGCCAAAACGGGTGTTGATTTCAGCCAGCTCGTTATATTTTACATCGGTTGCCTTTAGGGTAATAACATTACCTGTAATTGATTCAATTCGGTTATATACTTTGCTCATTCTTACTCACCACCCTTTAATAAAAGCCTTGCTTTTTCGGTTAATTCGCCGTTACCCTCACGGTGAATGGCATCAATTTCGGCTTCAATATTTTTAAACTCATCGCTTCCAAACTCGGTATAATTCCAGTCAATAAATTTCTGGCGCATACGGTTGAAAAAGCTGTGAGCATCATCCTTATCCTTTGCTGAATAATTACTGCCCAAAACATAAACAAGCTTGTCAATAACATAGCGCTGACGGGCGGTGCCGCAGTTAGCCTCAATTAAATCAAAGGAGTTTTGTTGCAGATAAACTGCATCCAGCATATCGGCTTTAAGGTAGGTGATGTAGTCCTCAATGCTTGTGCCTTCCTCACCAACAACCTTCATCATAGAGCCGATTTCATCGCCCTCAAAAAGAATACTCTTACAAAATTCAGATTTTTTACTGTCTATAACGCAGTTGTATTTAGACCAGGAGATAAGGGGGTCAATAGCGGGATATTTTCTTGCATCCGAGCGCTCGCGGGAAAGTCCGTGAAAGGCGCCTACAACCTTTAAGGTTGCCTGAGTAACAGGCTCTTCAAAGTTACCGCCTGCGGGGGAAACTGTGCCGCCTATGGTAACCGAGCCGTGGCTTCCGTCGGGAAGTCGCACATAGCCTGCTCTTTCGTAAAATGCCGCAATATAGGATTCAAGATAGGCGGGGAATGCCTCTTCGCCCGGAATTTCTTCAAGTCGACCCGACATTTCTCTTAATGCCTGAGCCCAACGGGAGGTTGAATCTGCCAAAAGAAGAACATTAAGTCCCATTTGACGGTAATATTCCGCAAGGGTAACCGATGTGTAAACCGAAGCCTCACGGGATGCAACCGGCATAGAGGAGGTGTTACATATAATAATGGTGCGTTCCATAAGTGAACCACCTGTTTTAGGGTCAATAAGCTCAGGGAATTCGGTAAGTGTTTCTACAACCTCACCCGCGCGCTCGCCGCAGGCGGCAATTATAACAATATCTACATCAGCATATTTTGATGTGGCGTGCTGCAGCACTGTTTTGCCGGCGCCAAAGGGTCCGGGTATACAGTAGGTACCGCCCTTTGCTACGGGGAAGAAGGAGTCAATAAGTCTAACCTTTGTTTCCATAGTTTCTACGGGCGCCAGTCTTTCACTGTAGCAGCTAACGGCTCGTTTAACGGGCCACTTAAAGGACATTGATAACGGAAACTCTTTGCCGCGTTCATCGGTTACAACTGCAACCGTTTCATTAACGGTGTATTCGCCTTTTTCGGCAATGGATTTAATAGTGTACTTTCCAAGCAGATTAAAGGGAATGAATATTTTGTGGGTAAAGGGACCTTCGGGTACGGTTGCAAAATATTCGCCTGCGCGAAGTGTATCACCCACCTTGGCGGTTGGGGTGAATTCCCATTTTTTCTCAGAATCCAGACTTTCGGCATAAATGCCGCGCTCTAAAAACCAGCCTGCCTGCTCTGCCAAAAGAGGAAGGGGATTTTGAAGTCCGTCATATATCTGACCCAAAAGTCCGGGGCCAAGCTGAGCCGAAAGCATTTCGCCCGTAAAACGAACCTCATCGCCGTGTTTTATGCCGCCGGTCATCTCATAAACCTGTATTTGAGCTACATTTCCGCGAATACGGATAACCTCGCTTTTAAGCTGAGTTTTGTCAACCATAACATAGCAAATTTCGTTCATAGAAACATTGCCGCTGAATTCAACCGACACAAGGTTTCCGTTTATGCTTACAACCTTACCTACATTTTCGGTCATTGTATAGCCTCCAATCTATCTCCGTTTAAAATGGAGCTGTAAATATTTTTGTAGGCAGCTTTTCCTGCCTCTGCGTCAAACTGCCTTATGCGTGAAAGCAGCTTTAATTTAAGTCCGTAATAAAATAAAAAATCATTAGAGAAGGTATCCATTGGTCTTAAGGATTCTAAAAATTCCAAGCGGAAATTATTAAGAAAAACCTCAGCCTCCAAGGGACTTTCAATTTCTACGGCGGTTGCCACAGCGCTTAAAAGTTCAGCAGGGAAGGAGCGGCTTTCTGTACCAAAGGATTTTTTTAGCTTTTCTGCCCTTGCCACAGCCAAAGCAAGCCGCAAATTTCTTTCGTGGTTGTTCCAATCCTCAACCAACGGGGAGGTGGAGCTTTGCGGCTCTTCGGGTGGGAGCAATGTTAGTGCTGAAAGCTCATTTTGAAGTTTTTTGTTTAAAAATCCGCTACACAGCTTTAAAAACTGCTCCTCACTTATGGGTAGGGGCATATTTTCGTCAATACCGTCAAGTGACGGCAGCTGGGATATTAAATAATATTCAGCCATAATTATTCCGCCTTTTTAAGAAGCTCGGCAACCTTGGGACTAAGGTAGTTGGAAAGCATATCCACTACTGCCTCAGCGGAATAATCGTAATAAGCGGCGCCGTTATTTATTGCAATACGAAAGCCTGCATCTAAATTATCGTTAGCTTTAAGGGTAATGCCGTTTATCATTTTTTCTTTAAAGGCGGCGGTAAGAGTTTTTTCCAAACGGGAAAGCTCCTCGCTGCTTAAAATAACTGCAAGTCCCTCGGCATCGGGATTTTTGCCCCAATTTTCAACTATATTAATAATAATATCAGCCAGCGCATCAGAGGAATATACTGCATTAACGCTGTTATTTACAATTGCTGTAAGCTCTTTTGCAACGCTTTGTCTGAAGGATATAAGCAAATTACGACCTGCCTGAATTATGGCATCCTCACCCGATTTAACGGTTTTTTCGTTTTCTGCCTTTGCGTCTGCCATAATTTTTTCTGCCTTTGAATTAGCATCTGAAATTATTTTGTCGGCCTCGGCTTTTGCGGCATCAATAATGGCTTTGGCTTCACTTTCTGCCACCTCAACACCGTCTTTTTTAATCTTGTCAATAAGCTCTTGTAATTGTATTTCCATAAGGCGCCTCCTTTTAAAAAGCAATTTTATATTATTATATCACTAAAACTATGTAAAATCAATGTTTTTCTGCTTTAAGAGTATTGCTTTTTTCTGCTTTAATAGTATTGCTTTTTGGGTTATGTGAATAAATTTTATCCGATTGTTAAAAAAATAAAGCGCCGAACTACTTTTGGGGGTAATTCGGTGCTTTTAAAATAGCCTTTAAATTAGTTTTTGCAGGGATTGCAATAAGTCTTTTGTGGGCTCGGGCAGATGGGCAAAGGGAAAGGGGATTTTCATATTATCATACTTTACCTGACATATTTTTTTAAAGGGCAAAAGCTCAATTTTATCCACAGCTTTGTGGCTGTCTGCAAGTCGTTTTAATAAAAGAACATTTTCCTCACTATCGTTAAGGGTGGGGATTATTACCTGCCTTAGTGTTGTGGGGATTTTTTTATTTTCCAGATAATCCAAAAATTCCAAGGGCTTTGCAAGGGAACAACCTACAAATTGCTTATACTGTTCATCACTAGTGTATTTAATATCCAAAAGCACCCTGTCAGTAACCTCTAAAAGAGCCTTAACATCATCATTTAAAATACTGCCCGAGGTATCCAGACAGGTATTAAGACCATTTTCTTTAGCAAGGGCAAAAATCTCTTTTGCAAATTCTGCTTGAAGCAGTGGCTCGCCCCCTGAAAGGGTTATTCCCCCCTGCTTGCCAAAATATTCCTTGTAGCGGATTGCCTTATTTACAATTTCCTCGGGTGTGTATTCGGTGCCGCCCGACATATCCCAGGTATCGGGATTATGACAGCAGCCGCACCTAAGATTACAGCCCTTTAAAAACACTACAAAACGAATTCCCGGACCGTCTACGGTGCCAAGACTTTGAATAGAGTGAACAATGCCTTTAGTTTCGCTCATAAAAAATCATCCTTTAAAGGAAAATCGCCCACTGTTTGCGGGCGATTTGTTAATTTACATAGCTTCGTGGAAGGTGCGGCTTATAACCTCACGCTGTTGCTCGCGGGAAAGCTTATTAAAGTTTACTGCATAGCCCGAAACACGGATGGTAAGGTTGGGGTAGGCTTCGGGATTTTCATATGCCTTCATAAGGGTTTCGCGGTTAAGCACATTGATGTTTATGTGGTGTGCCTTTTTAGCGAAGTATCCGTCTAAGATTGCAACAAGATTTTCAACTCGTTCATCATCGGTTTTGCCTAAAGCGTCAGGAGTAATGGAGAAGGTATTGGAAACACCGTCGCGGCAGTCATCATAGCTGATTTTAGCAACAGAATTAAGGGAAGCCAGCGCGCCGTTTTCCTCACGATTGTGCATAGGATTTGCACCGGGAGCAAAGGGGGCAGATGCCTTTCTTCCGTCGGGGGTGGCGCCTGTGTTTTTACCGTACATAACATTGGATGTAATGGTAAGAACAGATAATGTATGCTCTGCCTGACGGTAGGTTGGGGTTTTTCTGAGCTCGGTTATAACCTTGTGGGTCATATCCTTTGCAATAAGGTCTACGCGGTCATCATCATTGCCGAATTTTGGAAAATCGCCGACTGTGTTAAATTCGGTAATAAAGCCGTTTTTATCCCTTAATGTTTCAACACTTGCATATTTTATTGCACTAAGGGAGTCTGCCACAACCGAAAGACCTGCTATACCAAACGCCATAAAGCGGTGTACATCGGTATCGTGCAGAGCCATCTGGGTTTTTTCATAGCAGTATTTATCGTGCATATAGTGAATAACATTCATAGTGTTTACATAAAGGTTGGAAAGCCAGGCAATGTAAATGTCAAAACGCTCCATAACCTCGTTATAATCAAGGGTATCACCCGAAAGTACGGGCATCTGAGGACCAATGTGCATACCGCTGGTGGTATCGTAACCGCCGTTGATTGCAATAAGCAGTAGCTTTGCAAGGTTGCAACGGGCGCCGAAAAACTGCATCTGCTTGCCAAGCTTCATAGCCGAAACACAGCAGGCTATAGCATAATCGTCGCCGTAGAGCGGGCGCATAATGTCATCATTTTCATATTGAATAGAGTCGGTATCCTTAGAAACCTTTGCGCAGAACCTTTTAAAGCCGTCGGGCAGGGAGGTTGACCACAAAACAGTAAGGTTTGGCTCGGGTGATGAACCTAAGGTGTAAAGGGTGTTAAGCACGCGGAAGCTGCTTTTTGTAACAAGAGTCCTGCCATCCTCACCCATACCGCCTACAGCCTCGGTTATCCACATTGGGTCGCCGCCGAAAAGCTCGTTATATTCGGGGGTGCGAAGGTGACGGGCAATACGGAGCTTTATTACAAAATCGTCAAATAATTCCTGAGCGCCTTCCTCGGTTAAAATTCCCGCCTTAATATCACGCTCAATGTAAATATCAAAAAAGCTGCTTACTCTGCCTAAAGACATTGCGGCGCCGTTTTGTTCCTTTATTGCGCCAAGATAGCCAAAATATGTCCACTGAATTGCTTCCCTGGCATCCTTTGCGGGCTGGCTTATATCAAAGCCGTACATCGTTGCCATTTCCTTTAAATATCCAAGAAAAGCAATCTGCTGATACAGCTCTTCATCCTGTCGGATATGCTCGGTATCAAAAGTGCCGTGCTTTAAGGCATCCTTATCCTTTTTCTTTTCTTCAATAAGTCTGTCTACACCGTAAAGGGCAACGCGGCGGTAGTCACCTATAATTCTGCCTCTGCCGTATGCATCGGGCAGACCTGTTATAACATGGCATTTTCTTGCCTGACGCATTTCATCGGTATAGGCTCTGAAAACACCGTCATTATGGGTTGTACGAAAGCGAAATTCTTCCTCTACCTTTTGACTTAGCTTATATCCGTATGCTTCGCAGGCATTTCGCGCCATACGAATACCACCAAAGGGACTTACTCCGCGCTTTAAGGGGCGGTTGGTTTGCATACCTACAATTATTTCATTTTCTTTATCAATATATCCGGGGGAATAGGCAGTCAGGGATGATACGGTAGCGGTGTCAATATCTAAAACGCCGCCAAACTGCCTTTCTAGGGCAAAAAGGGCTTCAACCTTTTTCATAAGTGCAGTGGTACGCTCGGTAGCGCCTGCAAGAAAGCTGTCATCGCCCGAATATTCTGTATAGTTGGCTTGAACAAAATCTCTTACATCTATTGTATTTTGCCAGCTGCCTCCTATGAAGCCATTCCAATTTTTGTGTTCCATAAAAAATCCTCCTTATCTGGTTTCTGATTGCCGAAAAAACAAAAAAGGCAATCAGCTTTTACAACTGATTGCCCAGACGGTCGGCTAATTATCTTTTACATTCCCTTGCGGTAAACCCGCTAATCCGTCAGTTATGTAAAAGCTTATCTTGATTATATTATATATTATGGTGTCATATTTTGTCAACCCAAAAACATAACAAATAAATTTGTTTTTAAAAAAATATACAGTGTATTTTTGCTAAAATTGTTTTTACAAATTCAAATGCTTTCTAAAATTTGAAGGGGATATATTAAGATTATTTTTAAAGCAATGCGAAAAATAGTTAAGGTCATTAAAGCCGCACAAAAAAGCAATTTCACTTATGGATTTATTGGTTGTTTTAAGTAACATTTGCGCTTTTTCCAGCCTTAAAATATTAATATAATTTATTACTGTAAGGCCTGTACATTCTTTGAATTTTTGGCATAGATAAGTTTCGCTGTATCCGAATATTTTACTAATGGTTGAAATGCTTAATGATTCGCAAAAATGCTCATTCAAATATTTTATTATTTTGTAAAAAGCCTGATTATTGTATGGCTTTTCAAATTGTCTGAATTTTTCATTTTTAAAGAAAAGACTTAAAAATCTGTATACAGATGAAATTGTAAACAGCGGGTCGGTTTTGAAATGCTTTATTATATTATCTACCTCAGATATAAATATAGGGGTATTAACATAGTTGTCAAGCAATATTTTTTGCTCCAAAATGGGGGACAGATATTTTGAAGAGGCAACCGAAGAATTTAAAAAATTGTTCATATCAAAGGAAATAACTATATATTCAGCACCGTCTTTTTCGGTAAAGCCCGTATGTGAAAGGCAGGGATTTATAACAACAACCGAATTTTTTTCGGCAGTTATAACCTCACCGTTAATATTAACGATAAGAGAACCTGAGATTATTCTTAAAAGCTCTATTCTGTTATGCCAATGGGTACTAAAGGCAAGTTTCTGAGGCTGCAGGGACATATGTAATATTTTTATTCCACTTTCTGCATAAACCACGGGAGTGAGTTCCTTTTGGTAATCTAAATTTTTCACATTTTTCACCGCCAATCCTAAAATAAAACAAATTTATAATAAAAAAAAACAATTTTTAATTTTGGATAATTGTATAATAAAATTAAAAATATGTCAAGGCATAATCAAGGAGGAAAAAACAAATGAAAATTGGAGCATGCATAGTTTTAAAGGATATGGCAACTTTAGAAAATCAGTTTAAAACCTTAAAGGCAGGCGGTTTTACGGTTTGCCAGTTTATCTCATGGAATCCCATTCATTGGACAGATGAAAATGCTGAAATTATTAAGGATTATGTAAAAAAATACGGCATCGAAATCACAGCATTCTGGTGTGGCTGGACCGGTCCTTGCTATTGGAATTTTTATGAGGGTCAGATTTCCCTTGGATTGGTTCCGGAGGCATATAGGTCTGAGCGTATGAAAGAGCTTTGCGCCGGTGCCGATTTTGCCAAAAAGCTGGGTGTTACAGATGTAATAACTCATATGGGTTATATACCTGAAAATCCTTATGACCCTAATTTTGCACCATTCTGCCTTGCTGTAAAAATGGTTGCAAGACATCTTGAAAACAATGGACAGTATTTACTTTTTGAAACAGGTCAGGAAACACCTACCACTATGCTTCGTTGCTTTGAGCAAATAGGTATGGATAACCTTGGAGTTAATTTAGATACAGGCAATCTTGTGCTTTATGGCAAGGGCAATCCTGTAGACGCTTTGGATGTTTTTGGCAAATATGTGCGTAACATTCACGCTAAAGACGGATTTTTCCCCACAGACGGTCGCCACCTTGGCAGGGAAGCACGCGTGGGCGATGGCAGAGTAGATTTCAGACTGTTTTTTGAAAGACTTAAAGAAATTGGCTATGATACCTATGTTATTATAGAGCGTGAAATTTCGGGCGAACAACAGCTTAAGGATGTTGTTTATGCTAAGGAATACCTTAGTAAATTAGTATCAGAAATTTATGGAGGTTAATGCTATGTTAAAGGTTGGTTTAGTTGGCGTTGGTGCAATCAGCGGAGCACATATAAGCGGATGGGCTGATTATAATGGTGCAGAGCTTGTTGCGGTTTGCGATAT
>JAGAOS010000021.1 GCA_017623575.1 Clostridia bacterium | reverse complement strand
TTTTTGAAATATGAGAAAATCTTGTGGCAATCGCTTGGACTTATGGATAGAAAGTATAACATCTTGTGGAGAAAAATCACGGAAATATGCGCTCTTCCTGAGTTGTGATTGATATGTATGTTTTTGCATGCTATATCAAAAGTATAAATAATAAGTTTACATGAAGAGATGAGATATGGAAAAAGATAATATACGAGTAAAACGAAGTTTAGTAGTTCAATCTTTTGCTCCACTTTTTTTGCTGTTGACAATCAAACACCTGGACTGTAGTCTTTATTGGGCGTTGATATGTAAATTTTTTAGTGAAATAAGGGAAAGTGGTTTTTTCGTAGTCGTTAAAGCCTTTCAGCATCAAGCTTTTGGCGGTCTATTTGTTTCCGCCCTCGGATTAGCTTGGATGATTGCTACATTATTTATAGCACTAGGTTTTAAGGGTATACAAAACAGTGGTTTTAAATCTGCAGGTGAGCAAATTATCGTTGCCAACACCGAAACAGAAGGCAGCGCTATATTTTTGGTTACCTATGTGCTGCCTTTACTAACCGATGATGTTAGTACTTTCCGCGGATTGGTTGTTTTCATTTTAATGCTTGTTATGATAATAGCGCTTTTGATAAATTCAAAAGCTTTTTACCATAACCCAATATTAGCCGCTTTGAAATATAAAACATATTCTTTTAAGTTTCTCAATCCTGACAAGGATATTGTAGATCCAGAGGCGGAATATATTTGTATAACCCGTGGCGAGGGTGTTTCTGAGGAAGCTACCATCAAGCGCAAACACATATCGGATGGAGTTTTTCTGATTTATAATGAATAAAGGAAACGGAGATAATAAAAATGCCAGATAACGAATTAAATCAATCAAAAATTAGGTCGCTTTTGACGGATTTCCATAATAATCCTAATTTATGTGGTTTTGATACTTTCATTGTTATGAAAACTGGGCCTAGACTCAAGAGAATGTCTATGTCAGAAAATAAAAACAGTGATGGCGATACTTTCAGAGATGTTCTCAAAGTTATGATTTTTTCTGTAATCAGCGAATACTATTTATCTGACGAAGCAGAATATGTTGATGGCACTCGGTTAGCAGATAACCAAAACAAATTTTTAATCATCAAACAAAGTGGCGACTATAACCCTTTCGGATTTTTGGCTGATTCGGAAACCGATGATGTGTTTGACATTGAAGATCTGCCTAATGCAACCGGAATTGCTTTCAAACTAAGAAAAGGTGATGTTACAATTTGGTGCTACCAGCATCTTTGGAGTATTATGGTTCCGAACAGAAAAAAGAACAGTTTAATGGCTCGGTTCAACAAATTCGAAAACCAAACAATCTTCGAAGAGCAGAAAGACTGGTTGCTCACCATTGCAAAAAAAATTGATATATTGATTATTGATGAATATTTAATTACTGCCAATGACAAACTCTTGCAAAACAATTTTGGATTTCAAAATTATATTTATCAATCCGCTGAGCAAATAATCAATAATATAACAGCGACAAATATAGTTTCAAATTCGGAAAAACTAACAGAATATATTGGTCGAGGAAAGCATAAATACGCAAAAAAGATGATGCGTATTGGAACTTCAAAGGTACTTTCGCTGAGTGCTGATGAATTGCTTAATAAGATTAAAACCGTTGATCGTTGGAAGGGCAAGTTTAAGATTGATGAATCAAAAAAACAAATCGTATTAAATACATATACCGACGTCGAAAGTTTGATTGATCTATTTGACGAACGTTATACGCGCTCAGAAATCACCAATACTGAGTATGATACCGGTGTCAAAGAAATTGCTCAACCCATCGCAGAATAGGAACAGCTTAATGAAAAAACACACTTGTAAAATAGCACAGGGGACGGTTCTATGTGTTAATTGGCATAAAAACAGCCGTGACCCCCTCTGTGAAAATTCCGCCCCCCTCTGGGTTTGGAAACGACCCCCCTTGCGGAAAAAGCGCCTCCCCCTTAACCGAAAAAAACGACCCCCGGGGGTTGCAACATTTCAAAATTAGGGTTATTACACATAAAAAACATCCGTTTTCTTATGGAAAACGGATGTTTTTTAACTTTTAGGCCATATTAAAAAGCGTCAAAATGCTGCGACTGATTCGATTACGGAGATACGAAACAAATGTATTATTCCACACCTTCCGGGGATTCCGGGTTTTGCTTTCTAAAGCTATTACGGGTTTGGATCGGGGTCTCTCCAAAAAACTGACGGTAGGTTTTTGTGAAGTAAGAACAGGAATTAAAGCCTACGCAGAAGGCAATATCGTTTACCGACTGATCCGTATCCTGCAGAAGTGTTTGCGCTGCCTGGCACCGCACGGCGTTCAAAAAATGAATGATGCTGTCGCCATAGGTCGCCTTAAAGGTATGGGCAAGATAGTACTTGTTCATGTTAAAGAGGGTCGACAGCTTCTCTAATGTGATGTTTTCGTAATAACGGGATGTTAGGTACATGTGGACATGGGCTAAGGGGTTGGGGGTGTTGGTGTTCTGCACAGGAATGGTCAGCAGGCCGGAATTGCGCAGTGTGTACAGAATAAAGCTGTTCAGCTGGGTCTGCAGAGCACATTCCCAAAAAGGCTCATGG
>JAGAOS010000020.1 GCA_017623575.1 Clostridia bacterium | reverse complement strand
TTATATATATTATATATTACATACAAGATTTTATAATATCAACAGCTTTTTTAAGCGCATCCATTGGAATATTAAGAGGAGGTAACAGACGAACCTTATCCTTAGCGGTAAGGCAAAGAACACCCTTTTCTATAGCTGCCTTTACAACCTCGGCGGCGGGTTTTTCAGTTTTTATGCCAACCATAAGACCCATTCCGCTTACCGTTACAACGCCATTTGCTTTTTTAAACTCGTTGAAAACATAATCACTTTTTAACTTAACATCAGCTAAAAACTCATCGGTAAGGCGATTTATAACACTGATTGCGGCGGCGGCACAAATAGGATTTCCGCCATATGTGGAACCGTGGTCACCAAAGCCCAGAACATTTTCCACCCTTTCAGAAAGCAGTGCGGCACCTATAGGTAGTCCGCCACCCAGCCCCTTTGCGGTGGATACAACATCCGGTTTTAATCCAAAGTTCATATATGCGTAAAGCTTACCTGTACGACCGTTGCCTGTTTGAACCTCATCCACCATTATAAGGAAGTTATGTTCCTTAGAAAGGTTTTCAAGCTCCTTTACAAAATCAGCATTTAAAGGAATAACTCCACCCTCACCCTGAATACATTCTATCAAAACAGCGGCGATATTATTTTCTTTAACCGTTTTACGGAGAGCCTCAATATCATTGGCAGGGGTATGAATAAAGCCATCTGTCAAAGGATTAAAAAGCTCATGATAATGTTCCTGACCTGTTGCGGCAAGAGTTGTGATTGTTCTGCCGTGGAAACTGTTTTCCAGAGTGACTATTTTAAAGCAATCCTTACCTTTATTATCTGCCGCCCATTTTCTTGCGATTTTTATGGCGCATTCATTTGCCTCGGCACCTGAATTGCCGAAAAACACCTTTTTAAAGCCTGTTTTTTGGCAAAGAAGTCTGGCAAGCTCGGCGCAGGGTTCGGTGTAATAAAGGTTTGATGTGTGCTGAACCTTATTTAACTGCTCAATAACGGCCGATTTCCATTCATCATCTGAAGCGCCAAAGGCATTAACACCTATACCCGAGCCCATATCAATATATTCTTTACCGTTTGCATCATAAAAATAGCATCCCTTACCCGAAAGGATTTCTACGGGAAAACGATTATATGTATTAGCTACATAGCTTTTATCTTTATTTGTTAAAGTTTGCATTCATTTCACCTTATTCACTAACCATTGTACCTGCGCCTTCGTCGGTTAATATCTCCATAAGAATGGAGTGAGGTACGCGACCATCCATAATAATTACATTTTTAACGCCCTTGTGAATTGCTTCTACACAGCAATCTACCTTGGGAATCATACCGCCCGAAATAACGCCCTCCTGACAGAGCTTTTCGATATCTGAAATTGTAACCTCGGGAATAAGGGTTGAAGGGTCGTGACGGTCACGAAGTATACCGTCAATATCGGTCATCATAATAAGACGCTCTGCCTTTAATGCGCCCGCAATATATGCGGCGGCAGTATCGCCGTTAATGTTATAGGCATTACCCTCTTTGTCACAGCCAATAGTGGAAACTACAGGGATATATCCCTTTTCTAAAAGGTCATTAATGGGTTCAATATTAACATTGGTAACTCTACCCACATAGCCAAGACGCTCATCCTTGATTTCGGCTTCAATAAGGCAACCGTCCATACCTGATATGCCCATTGCCTTGCCGCCCTTCATCTCCAGAAGGTTTACAAGGGTTTTATTCACCTTGCCGGCAAGCACCATTTGAACTATATCTACAGTTTCCTTATCGGTAACACGGAGTCCGTCTACAAACTCGGGTTTTTTACCTAATCTATCCATTAAATCGTTGATTTCGGGACCGCCGCCATGAACAAGCACAACCTTAACACCAATAAGCCACAAAAGAACAATATCCTCCATAACCTGTTGTTTGAGGTGCTCATTTATCATTGCGTTGCCACCATATTTGATTACAACAATTTCACCGTTATAGCGCTTTATATAGGGAAGTGCCTGAGTTAGCACTTCTGCCCTTTCAGCATTAGTAAGATTCATAAGTTCTACTCCTTAGGTACGGTAATCACCGTTTATCTTAACATAATCATATGTAAGGTCACAGCCGTAGGCATTTGCTGCAAACTCACCGTCATTTAACTTAACGATTATATAAACCTCATCCTTAACAAGGATTTCTTTTGCTTTTTCTTCAGAAAATTCTACGCCTGCACCGTTTTTGCAAACTAAAATTTCGCCGCCTGCAGACTTAAAATAAACATCTACCTTATTAACATCAATATTCACACCTGCATAGCCCAAGGCACAGAGTATTCTACCCCAGTTGGCATCAGCGCCAAACATAGCCGCCTTAACAAGGGAGGAGCATATAACAGCTTTAGCACATACCTTGGCAATATCCTTGGTTTTTGCTCCGCTTACCTGACATTCAACCAGCTTTGTTGCGCCCTCGCCATCCTTAGCCATAAGCTTAACAAGACTCTCACAAATTGCAGCAAGTGCCAAAACAAAGGTTTTATAATCATCGTTTTCGGTTTCGATTCTTACATTTTCTGCCATACCCGATGCCAAAACTGCAACGGTATCATTAGTAGAGGTATCACCATCAACAGATAGCATATTAAAGCTATCCTTAACAACCTCACTAAGCGCCGATTTAAGCATATTTGATGTGATGCTTACATCGGTAGTAATAAAGCAGAGCATTGTTGCCATATTGGGATGAATCATACCACTGCCTTTAGAGATTGCACCTATTCTGCAGGTTTTACCGCCAAGGGCAAACTCAACCGCAAATTCCTTTTTAACAGTATCGGTGGTCATAATAGCTTCGGCGGCATTGACGGAGCCATCATAACTTAGCTCACCTACAAGCTGAGCCATACCCTTTTGAATAGGTTCAATATTAATTGGCTGACCGATAACGCCTGTGGAAGCTACAACAAAATCAGTAGCTTTAAAGCCTGTTGCCTCAGCGGCAAGAGAACACATAAGCTCTGCCTTTTCCACACCATCTGCATTGCAGGTGTTAGCAATACCGCTGTTGCAGATAACTGCCCTTGCTTTTCCATCTGCAATATTATTTCTTGTAACGGTTATGGGTGCGCCATAAACTAAATTCTGAGTATAAACTGCCGCGGCATCACACTCGGTATCTGCCACTATTAAGGCTAAATCCTTTTTGGTTTTGTTCTTTCTTATTCCGCAATGGATTCCGCTTGCCTTAAAGCCTTTAGGTGCGGTAACACCGCCATTTATAAATTCTACCATACTTATCACCTATATATTAGGGTGAGCAATCAAATCCGAACACCGTTTTGTGAAGGCGGATTTTCGCTCATCCTTTGTTAAAATACTCGCAAATCCAAAAGGATTTGCTGTGTTTTGTGCCTCGCCTGAACAAAAATCCGCACTTCACAAAATCTGCGACCTCAAAGCGTGAAGATTTTGAGAGATTTTTGTTTCGGTCGGGCGAAATAATGCTCTCGCCTTACGAGAACGAACGGAGCAAAAAGCCCAAAACATGCCGCTTTGCGGCGGGTTCGGGTTTAATTGCTAACCCTAAGCATATATTCGGGATTCTGACCCATTTTAAAGTTAAGACATTCCAAAGCCGCTCCGCTTGCGCCTTTGCCTAAATTATCATAACGGGCAATCAATAAAATGCGTTCATTATTGCCTGCAACGGTTATTTCCATACCGTCATTTTCTGACATTGCATTACCCGAAATAAAGCCATTTTCATCAATTGTATCTTTATATTTTACAATTTGACTATTATACTTTTCTTTGTAAAGCTTTTTAATATCCTCGGCGGTTTTACCGTTTTTTAAATCCTTTGCAAGAATTGGCACTGTCATTACCATACCGCAGAAATAATCACAAACATAAGGGCAAAAAACAGGCTCATTCTCTAAACCGCTTATTATTTTCATTTCCTTTAAATGCTTATGCTGTTGGGTTAAGGCATACTCGCGAGGGGCATCTAATAGTTTATCACGGTTTTTATCCTCATACTGGGCGATGCCCTTTTTGCCTGCGCCGCTATATCCCGACATTGCGTGGGCAAAAATATCCAGACCTGCATCAATAAAGCCATTATCAACAAGGGGTTTTACAAGGGCGATAAAGCCACTTGCATAACAACCGGGTACCGCAATTCTTTTGGAGGATTTAAGCTTTGCCTCCAGCTCGCCTGAAAGCTCGGGAAAACCATATGCCCAGCCTTCATTGGTGCGGTGCGCGGTGGATGTATCAATAACCACGGTATTATCATTTTCAATAAGACTTACAGCCTCTATAGCCGCATCATCGGGCAGACACAAAAAAGCTATATCTGCTGAATTGAGCGCCGTTTTGCGAGCAGCGGTATCCTTGCGAAGCTCCTCGCTTAAAGTAATAAGCTCAATATCCTCTCTGCCGCTTAGTCTGTCAAATATTTTAAGTCCGGTAGTACCCTGACTGCCGTCAATAAAAATCTTTGTCATTTCATCACCTGTTATTTATTAAGTTCCTTAACTCTTTTTACCTGCGCCAATACATTTGCGGGGGCAGGACCACCTAAGGATGTACGGTCGTTTACGCATTTATCAAGGTCGATTGCCGCATAAACTCCATCATCAAAAATATTACATACTTTTTTATATTCACTAAGGGGAAGCTCCTCCAAGGTTGTACCCATTTTAATGCAGAGGGCAACCAGCTCACCTGTTGCTTTATAGGCATCTCTGAAGGGGAGGCCCTTACCTACCAGATAGTCGGCACAATCGGTAGCGTTTATAAAGCCGCCTGCCGCCGCCTTACGCATATTTTCAGGGAGAGCAGTCATTGTATCCAGCATTGGAATAAAGGCGGTAAGACACATTTTTACGGTATCAAAAGCATCAAAAATTGCTTCCTTATCCTCCTGCATATCCTTGTTATAGGCAAGCGGAAGCCCCTTCATAACTGTGAGAAGGGTTGTAAGGTCACCAAACACCCTACCCGATTTACCCCTGATAAGCTCGGTAATATCGGGATTTTTCTTCTGCGGCATTATGGATGAGCCTGTAGAAAAAGCATCATCCAACTCAATGAATTTAAACTCAAAGGATGCCCAAAGAACAATTTCCTCAGAAAAACGGGAAAGATGTACCATTATTATTGAAAGAACAGATGCCAGCTCAATACAGAAATCTCTGTCTGAAACGCTGTCTAAGGAGTTTTGCATAGGACCGAAAAAGCCTAAATCCTTTGCGGTCATTTCTCGGTTGGTATTGTAGGTAGTGCCTGCAAGAGCGCATGCGCCTAAGGGACAGTAATTCATACGGTTTTTGGCATCATTCAGACGCTCCTTATCGCGAAGAAGCATTTCAGCATATGCCAGCAGATGATGCCCAAAGGTTATGGGCTGTGCCCTTTGAAGGTGGGTATAGCCCGGCATTACTGCGCTTGCATACTGCTCGGCTTGTTTTGTTAAAACATCAATAAGCTCGGTAAGCTGAGCATATAATGCCTCACATTCCTTGCGGAGATAAAGCCTTATATCTAAAGCAACCTGGTCATTACGGCTACGGGCGGTATGAAGTCTTTTACCAGCCGCGCCGATTCGGGCTGTAAGCTCACCCTCCACAAAGGTGTGAATATCCTCAGCGTTGGGGTCAATCAGCAGTTCGCCGCTTTCAATTTCAGCCTTTATATTTTTAAGCCCCTCGGCTATTTCGCCTAAATCCTCTGCCGAGATTATACCCTGAGCCGCAAGCATTGTTGCGTGGGCAATACTACCTTCAATATCCTCCTTAAACATACGGCTGTCAAAGGATATTGAGGAATTGAAATCATTGGTTTTGGGGTCTAATTCTTTTTGAAATCTGCCCTTCCAAAGCTGCATTTTATTATCTCCTTAATCACCTTAATTAAAAGCACAATACGACAAAGGGAAATTACTCCCCCTTTGTCGCCTTGATTAATATATTAGTTTTCGTTTCTTTTTTTATCAAGCAGAGCCTTAACCTTAATGGAAAGACCAAAGAGGTTAATGAAGCCTGCAGAATCCTTTTGATCATAAGCGCCGCCGTCATCACCAAAGGAGGCAACATTTTCATCATAAAGGGTGTAGGGTGAGGTAACACCTGCGTTTATAATATTACCCTTGTAAAGCTTAACCTTAACGACACCTGTAACGGTTTTCTGAGTTTCATCTACAAAAGCGGAAAGTGCTTCTCTTAAAGGAGTGAACCAAAGACCGTTATAAACAAGCTCACCGAACTTCTGTGCAACAAGCTTTTTATAGTGGGAGGTTTCTCTATCCAGAGTAATCATCTCTAAAAGCTCGTGTGCCTTATAAAGGATAGCGCCACCGGGAGTTTCATAAACGCCTCTGGACTTCATACCAACAAGACGGTTTTCAACAATATCCAAAAGTCCTACACCGTTTGCGCCGCCAAGCTCATTAAGCTTTTCAACAATCTGAAGACCGTTCATTTCTACACCGTCAATAGCGGTGGGAACACCCTGCTCAAAATGGATATTTACATAGGTAGGAACATCGGGAGCCTGTTCGGGAGAAACACCAAGCTCCAAGAAGCCTTCTTTATTGTAAAAGGGCTCATTTGCGGGATCCTCTAAATCAAGACCCTCATGGGATAAGTGCCAAACATTTTTATCCTTGGAATAGTTGGTTTCGCGGTTTATTTTAAGGGGAATATTGTGTGCCTCTGCATACTCAATTTCCTCTTCTCTGGACTTGATATCCCACTCTCTCCAAGGAGCAATAATTGCCATTTCGGGAGCGAAAGCCTTTAAGGTAAGCTCAAAACGAACCTGGTCATTACCCTTACCGGTACAACCGTGGCAGATAGCGTCTGCCCCCTCTTTTATTGCGATTTCTGCAAGACCCTTTGCAATACAGGGACGAGCGTGGGATGTACCAAGCAAATACTGCTCATACTCTGCGCCGGCTTTAAGGCAGGGCCAGATGTACTCCTCAACATATTCCTGCTTAAGGTCTAAAACATAAAGCTTGGATGCGCCTGTAGCAAGAGCCTTTTCCTCAAGACCATCAAGCTCGGTACCCTGACCAACATCACCCGAAACTGCTATAACTTCACAATTGTTATAATTTTCCTTAAGCCAAGGGATGATAATTGAAGTGTCCAGACCACCGGAATAAGCTAAAACAACCTTTTTAATATCTTGTTTATTCATTTTTATTTCCTCCAAAAGAAATATTTATTCAAATCACGCGTATAATTATGCAACATTTTTTTGTTTTTGTCAACCCTTTTTTATAATTTTTATTGTAAAAATAATTAAAAATCTCACTTTATATAGGCTTTTAGGCGAAAAATACGCCCTTTTTGTACACTTTGACAATAGCTTTTATATTTTTGCATATTTATGCAGAATATTGCGCATAAATATGCAAAACCAACGGACATTCTGAATGAACAACCGTTGGTTTTTCTTAATAAATGTTATTATTGTGAATTGGAGCTGAATTTTTGCAGAATTTCTTTAAGCTCTGAAATATATTTTTCTGTTTCCATACCAACACCTGTTGTATTTTCAGCCAACTTAATAAGCTCTGTTAAAATATCTTTCTCCGCTTCAAAAGAGAATAGATTATTTTTACAATACTCAAGATAGTGAAACAGCGCGCGCTCCAAATTGGATTTAAGAGGTCTTGCTTTATATAATTTAATAGCGTAATCTGCCACCTTCTTTAGCACTTCAAGCTCTTGCTCAGCCTCATCAAAAGTAAGCTTTCGGTGAAGTTCATCATATAGCAGCCTACCCGCGGTGTAATAAATGGCACTGTCAGTTTCAGGAATTTGCAAAAACAGTTCCTCTGCCTTTTCAATAAGGGGCAGTATTTTTTCGTTTTCCTTAGATTTTTCAAAACCAAGCGCGGCAAATACATATTCTATAACCCTGCAACAATTATTATGTGTTGTAGGTTCTACTTCACAAATTTTATCAAAATACTGTGCCGCACGATATTTACATTCAGCACAAAATCTAGGCTTAAGCAAACGATTCATAGCTGCTGAAGAAATTTCTCTTTGAATATACACCATCTGCCACAAAAAGTCTTCGCTTTCGGTAATTTCTATATATTCCTCCAGCTTAGGCAGTAATTTTGTTATTTCTTCATCCGTACCGCCTAGCTTTAAATACTCATTTATGCTTTTGGCAATGGTGTAGGCCTTGTTATCGGTTTTATTGTTACTAAAGCCCTTTAGGAAAAACTTAATTTCTGCCAATAAAAACTCTTTATCCGGCTTTTCGCTGTCCTCACCTATTTTTTTACCTGTTGAATCTATCATTATTATATCCTCAGCTTAATATTATTAAGACTTAAACGCTCCGGCTAGCCAGAGCATTTAAACTTGAACCAGGTTTTGAAACACATATTTTTCGTTATACTTTGTTTAAATACTCGTAAAGCCTAGGAGAAAGGTAACGGACGCAGCTCATGAACAACATCAAAATAGAACTCATCCAGATTAAACATTTTAGCCTCAGGCATTACATACTCGGTCAACGGCATTGCAGCATAACCCTTAAACATTTCATATTGATCAATATCGGCAATCTCTGAAATCACCGGATATTGACGGGAATGCATAATAAGCGCTTCGCCTTTTTCTTTATCCAGCCTTTGCAATTCAGAAACAGAAACCAATCTGCGATTCAGTCCGTTTGCGGTATAGTAAGAACCGCAAAGGGCGCTGATTTCTTCAAGTAAGGCTAGCTCTTTTGAGGTTAGAAATACCCAGTTATCACAATTGCCCTTAATGGTATCTGCATCCTCACCATAGCGTGATTTAAGCTGATGCAGGCTTTGTGCAACAAGGAAGTAGCGCATATTACGGCTTCGCGCCGCTGAAATCATTGAAGGCATATCAGGAATTTGAGGCAAATTACAAAACTCATCCAACACAAAATTCACGCGTACAGGTAAGGTTCTTTTTTGTTCCTTTTGCGCCTCTGCTATAAGAATTTCATACGCCTGCTTAATAAAGGTTGTTATTAAAAAATGATATGTGCTTTTTTCATCAGGAACAATAAGATAAACGGCTGTTTTTTCTCTGCCGAATTTAGAAATATCTATTGTATTGCCCGAAAGCATATTTGTAAGATTTTTTTGGGTTGTGAAAATACGGATCATACCAAAAAGTGACACCATTATGCTTTGAAGTGTCTTTTCAGCACTTGTAAAAATATTCTTATAATTAAGACCTGCTATAGTATCCATTCTCATATTATCGCTAAGTTTTTTAAGCTTTTCAATGGAAACACTTGAGCAAAGCGCGGCAAGACTGGCAACATTAGCCTCTTCGGGCTTGCCCGCCTCCATTAAAAGTAAAAGGTTTGCCAGAGCAAGGGAAGATGCCATTTCAGGCCAGAAAACATCCTTGGTATTTTCAAACTGAGGAGCCGCAATGGTTCTTACAAAGTCATTAAGCATTGCAACGGACTCATCATACTTACCGTTATGATACATTTGGTAAGGAAGAGAAAGGGGGTTCCACATATCTCCCTTACCTATATCACGAAAATTCAGCACTACAATATTGTATCCGTTTAATTTTGCAATGCCCGCTGTTCTGGCATAAAGCTCACCCTTAGGGTCGGTTGCTACAAAGGATTCGCCCGCTTTAACAAACATATTAAGCATAGGCATACAAAAAAGTCGGGTTTTTTTAGAGCCTGTAGCACCAAAAATAAGCGAATGGGTGTCGCTGGCATCAACATAGGCTTCATTGCCGTCCGACATAATTGGCAACCCCGCCGCCGGATACTTTTCTGCATTCAAATCAACATAAGTGGAGGAACGCTTTACTTCTTCAACAGTAGCCCATCTGGTTTCTTGATTAATATTCTGATATTTACCTAATTTATATTCCATAATTTATCATCCTTTTAGCCGTTAAACCCCAGTGTTACGGTCTTTTTAATCTTTAAAACGGTTCTTTTTATGTATTCGCTATCTGCAGAGAAATCATTAAGCATTTCTGCCTTTATAACGGGTTCAACATCTGTTGACTTAGAAAACAAAGAGCAAACAATATCATTACACAGGTCGGTAATGGTATGAAGTCCATAAAAATATTTATTATTTCTAAGCACCGCAATAGATTCCAAAAGAACCTTTTTTGCACCCTCATCCAACTCAAGACCGTATTTAATAAGATGTTTAGCCGCATAATCCACAAGCTCGGAATCCGAAGGCATATGCAGAGTGATTGTAGTAATTCTGAGATACATACTTACAACGGCTTCCATATCGCGGGTATCATCATTTTCACTTTTATTTGAAATGGTTAAAATTACAAACCAATATGATGTATTAATCTGCAGAAATTGTAAAAAGTCTAAAAAGTGCTTTTCTTTATGATGGCCAACCCAATCATCAACATTAATACGGATAACACCTTTATATTCATTTCTAAATCCTGCCGCTGTTTGAATTGATTCCATAAGCCTGTAAAGCTCGCTGAAGTTACTGCCGGGAGAACAGTATTCCAGCTTAAATTCAAAGAATTTTACATCGCCGTAAAAGCTCATTAAATTCTGCTTGGAATCAAGATATTCAGCAATTAAAGAAATAAGCTTTGTATTACCGTAGCCGGGACGGGTATACATAAACAGATCGGGCAAAAAAACGGGAACATCAAAGGTGCGTTTGCTTAAATTACAAGAGAGAATTTCCCAACTTTTTACAAGCTCCTTAAGTTCATCTGCGCCATTAATTTCCATTAATTTATCATAATAAGTGTTCATTATGCTATGCATCCTTTTTGAATGATTTATTTTTGTAATAATCCAATATTATAGTATCATACCCAAATAATGTTGTCAAGGCGAAACGAATATAAGCAGATATGTGCATATATGTGATTTTCAAGGTTGTATGCAAAAAATGCAGGTGCCATATCAAGCACCTGCATTTTAATACACATCTTGTTATTTTATTCCGTTTACCTCTTCGGGAGTTTTAAATTCAGGAACTATGTTATGAAGCGTTGCAACCGTTTTTTCGGAATCATTTTCATGCGCCACATTTAAAAGCTTTTTCAAATTATCCTTAAATTCAGTACAGTTAATATTTTGCTGATCCATAATAAAAATCTTTTTGTTATGGGTTTCTTTAAGATTTTCTGTACTTAAAAGCAGTTCTTCATAAAGCTTTTCACCGTGTCTGAGTCCGCAAAATTCTATCTGCATATCCTTATAGGGCTCATAACCGTACATTTTAATAAGATTTTCAGCCAAGGTTACAATTTTAACAGGTTGTCCCATATCCAGAACAAAGGTTTCGCCACCCACAGACATTGTAGCCGCCTCTAAAACCAATGAAACCGCTTCGGGAATTGTCATAAAATAGCGTATTATTTCGGGATGAGTTACTGTTACAGGACCACCCGCTTCAATCTGCTTGGTAAACAAAGGTATAACAGAGCCGTTGGAACCCAGAACATTTCCAAAACGAACAGAAGTGTACATAGTTTTTGAATAGGACTGCGCCATATACTGCATTACCATTTCGCATACGCGCTTACTGGCACCCATAACATTAGTGGGATTTACTGCCTTGTCGGTAGAAATAAGCACCATTTTACTTACATCATATTTATGGGCAAAATGGGCGACATTGTATGTACCAACAACATTATTTTTTATAGCTTCTTCAGGATTGGTTTCCATTAAAGGAACATGCTTATGCGCCGCCGCATGGAAGATTACATCAAACTTATATTTCTTAAAAATAAGCTCCATTTTGTTCTTATCGCGAACAGATGCAATTTCTACATAAACCTTATCGCCAAAGCCCTGACGCACAAGTTCTTGCTGAATATCATAGGCGTTATTTTCATAAATATCTACTATTACAACCTTTTTAGGTCGCAGCAATACAATCTGACGGCAAAGCTCAGAGCCTATTGAACCGCCACCGCCCGTAACCAAACAAACCTTATTGTATAAAATTTTAGAAATATGTTCATTTTCAAAGCTTATTGTATCACGACCGAGAAGCTGTTCAACATTAATGGTTCGCGCCTGCTTAAAAAATGCAGCGCCGCGCTGAAGCTCGCCAACAGAGGGTATTACTCTTACATCGCAACCTGTACTGTTACATATGGATAAAATCCTGTTTTTTTGCTCGGAAGGACAGGAAGGAATTGCAAAAACAATCATACCTATATTATGCTTTTTGCAAAGCTCGGGCAAAAACAGCATAATAGGACCGTATACATTAAGTCCGCAAACCTTGGTAGCAATTATATCTTTATTATCATCCACAAAGCAAACGGGAATAAGTCCGCTGTTTGGATCTGAAACGATTTCATTATATACCATTTTTCCGGTAAAACCGGCGCCAACTATAAGGGTTGGAATCCCTTCTGAATTGACCGATAATTTCTTTAAATAATAATTTCTAAACTGGATCTGCGCAACATGGCAAATGAGTATTAAAACCATTGTAATAGCAGCTGAAACAATCATACCTATGCCCAATTTAATTCTAAAAACCGGTAACATAAAAAGCAATGTGCATACAGTTTGTGCAACAATTACCGACCCAAATACGCTAAATATGGTATCGGTTATTCTGTCTAGGGTTTTTCTTCTGTAGCTACCAAAGGCTATTAATGCCAAGGTAGTTACCGAATCATAAACAGCAACAGAAAAAATAATATCAAAATACTCATGGACCGCTTTATCATATTGAGAAACAAAACTATAGGTAACAAAAAAAGATAAGGTCATTAAAAGTATATCTGCAATTACAATAAAAGGTATTCTAAGTGACTTTATATGAAGTTTTGTTTTTAACACTCTAATCCTACCATTCTTATTATTTATTTTTCTAAACAGGAGTTAAATATCTCTTCTGCTTTAAAAATCAATTTATTCTTTACATTCAAACCAAATTTTCGTTCAACTATTTCATAGGCTTCTTTTAATCTTGGCGGGCGGTCGTCTACAGAATGCATATCACTTGCAATAATCGAAATCATATTTTCCTTTAAAAGCTTAAAGGTTCCTCTTTGCAGGAAGCCCGATATAAAAGATGACGCATTGCATTGGGAGATTACCTCACCCTCTGCAATTAGGTTTTTAATATGCTTAAAGCCCGGAACCTTTATATATCGTTCAATATGTGCCAGTATAATACTATATCCGCAATAATTCATATTTAAAATTTCATCCACTATCTTCTCTGTAATGGGTGAAGGCTCAAGCTCCAACAATAAAACTCCAGAACGGTTAATACTTAATTCTAATAACGAATCACTGTGGGAAATACCGTCAAAATACCGTACCTCAAAGCCTTTTAATATTGAAACATCAATATTGTTTTTGGATATATGATCGATTAACTCCTTGTAGCGTTCTTCTGTTTTTTGTAATCGGTCATTCAAAGAATGTCTGCTGGCATAAAAGTGTGGTGTTGCAATAATATTTTGGACACCATTTTGAATTGATTTATTTAAAAGCTCAACCGATTGTTCGAAAATTTCGGGTCCATCATCTATATTATGCAGTATGTGTGAATGAATATCTGTAAACATAAACTAGTATTGATAACGGCGGGATTTACCCGAATATTTGGCATTGTTTTCGGCGCTGCTGTTAAGAATTACTCCAAGCAAACGGGCATCGGCAAAGCTGAGAGAAGAAATTGCTTTTTTGAATTCATCATGGGTTGTTTTTCTATCCTGAACAACCATAACAATACCTTCGGTTTTTGTTGCCAAGACAACCGCATCAGAAACTACATTTACGGGAGGTGTATCTATAATAATATAATCATACTTATCCCTGACAGAATCAAGCAAACGGCTCATCTGCTCTGAACCTAATAATTCTGAGGGATTAGGAGGAATAGGCCCTGAAAGTAAAACATCAAAATTAGTGTTAATTTGCATAACTGCATCAGAGAATGAGCAAAAATCAACCAAAACAGAACTAAGTCCTTTAGAATTCTGTAAACGCAACTTACGGTAAACAGAAGGCTTTCTTAGGTCAGCATCTATAAGCAATATCTTGCTACCTATTTGTGAAAAAGCAATAGCCAAATTAACAGCACAGGAGGATTTGCCCTCACCGGGTAAAGAACTGGAAATTTCAAAAGTGTGACTGCGGGTTTGAGAAAGCAAAAACATAAGATTTGTTCTTATTGCTTTATATGCTTCAACAACTGCGAAAGGGACAGTTCTGTTGGCAGGTTCAACATTTCTTTCATCATAATAGCTTTTTGATTTATAATAAGTTGCATGTTTCATACCTTATTTCTTCTCCTCTCTGGCGGCTATTTTAAAGTTAGGAATATTACCCAAAATGGGAATATCATAATTAGCGGAAAAATCTTTTTCACCCTTAATGGCTTTATCCATAATGTTAATGACTATTGCCATAGCAAAAATCAAAACTGCACCCAAAACAGCAACAGAAAGTACAGTCATAGGAGTATTGGGATAATTTTGATATGCCTTGGAACCCGAATTCTCTAATGCCAGAACATAAGCAGAAGGGAACTTGGAAACCAAATAGTCGTCACTGTATTCACATATTGCCTCTGCAATTACAACTGCATTTTTTGCATTGGTACAAGTAACTGTTACATCCATAAACAAAGATTGGTCTGAACGACGAACTATATTAATCATGCCTTTAAGCTGATCAGCAGAATACTCCAAACCGGTTTTTTCTTTTATAAGTTCAGAAAAATCACGGGTTGAAAGAGTATCAATAAAAGTGGCTATAAGGGCACGAATACCCGAAAGGTCGGTAGTATCGGTTCCGGGTGAATCCTGATCCTGATTAGCAAAGCCACTACTGGTAGTTGCTAATAGGGCAACCTTTGTTTGGTAAGTAGGCACTGCCACAAATTTACAATAAATATAAGCTCCTGCTGCAAATACTATAGCAGCAATTACAATATAAATTATACTTTTTTTCAATATACCCAACAATGTAGATAAAGACAATTCGCTCATTTTAAACCTCCAAAATGGTCATAATTTATATTATTATACTATAATATCTGTTACTCTGCAAGTATTTTTTTATATTTTCAACGAATATTTTATTTTTTGAAAATTTCCCTTTATATATGGCAGAATAAATAACAGGAGGTACGGCAATGAAAATTTTACCAAAGTTTATTACCACTGCATTCATAAGCTTTTTAATTAGCCTTTCTGTATTCTGCACAGTTATGCTTTACCTTTTTTTGCCGGGCGATTCAAAAGAGATTACTGTTGAAAAAACAGATGCTTCTGTACCCTATTCTCCCCCTTATGAACTAAAAGAATTTACCGTTTTAATATCTATTGATAATTGTCCTATTAATTTTCAGGCTATATTTTCGTTAAAAAACAAAAATATAGTCCTTAGCTGTTTGCCAAAGAATTCTGTTAATTCAAGTAACGAAGAAATTAAAACACCATACGACAAAACAATTGCATTTACCCTTTCAGGCTTTAAAAACACCATAAACTTTATAAACGGTATTGAAATAGAAACGCCTTACGGACTTCCCGCACCTGCCGGAACAGGCGCAATAATTGCGCAGGATGAAAAATTAAATGTATACGGCGCTTCCATTTGCACAATGTTTACCGCCGAAAAGCAGCCTTCTGTAGAAAAGCAAGCATATTATTGTTATGTTATGGGCGAGCTCTGTTTTAAGTTTATAAAGGAATGTACTACAGAAAGCTACAAGACTTTAAATCAAAGCTCTAAAACCAATATAAGCTACACTGAATTTTACGATAACTATAAAAGCCTTAAAAACGGTATAACCAATGTTGTTTGCAGTTCTCCCGAAGGGTACTGGAAGGATGACCTTTTTTATTTGGAGTAAAAAAGTAAAGGGACCGGTTGGCCCCTTTAAATATTATGTAGAAGTTTTGCTTCTTTATTTTTCTAAAATACGAATTTCTTTGCGGTATTTAAGTGGTGACATTCCGTATTTTGCTTTAAAAACTCTATAAAAATACTTTTCGCTTCCAAAAAAGGTTTGATTTGCAATTTCAGATACTTTTACATCGGTATTTTTAAGCATAGCTTCGGCAACAACAAGTCTTTTTTCAGTTATAAGATTAGAAAAAGTACAACCGTATTCATTTACAATAATGCGCGAAACCTGTTTAGTACTCAAAAACACGTTTTTTGCAACGTCAACAAGAGTTAATTTGGAAGATATATTATTAGTTATATGCGAATTTATGTATGTTTCTATGGCGTTAATATGCTGTGAAACATATTTTTTATTGTTATATATTTTTAGGTCTGTAGAACTTAGATTATTAAAAACATTATTAAAAATAAGGGCTGCTAAATGTTTCACATTAACAGTTGATGAATAAGTATTTTCTAAGGTGCTTTCGGTGAATTTTTTAACGTAAAAAATTATTTCTTCGTTTATTGGTAGTTCGCATATACCTTGATTTAACTGCTCCGCAATGCTTGGATTTCCATTAAATGAAAATAACAAGCAATAGCTTTCACCTCCGGTTGGAACAGACACGTGTTTTGTTTTTGGCGGAATAATAAGCACCGAGCTTTTATATTCCATAATGCTGTTAGTTGTTACAAGTTTAAGGCTTCCCGACGTAACAAAAAAGATTTCATAGGTAAAATGGGTATGAGTTGCTCTTATGTGATGGTGGTTTGGCGGACCGTCAAAAGCTTTTATAAGGGGGGATTTACCTACGCGAAAAATATTTAAACTCAATTCGCCGATATCAACACTTATTTGTGGATAAGATGTATTGGTTTTAGTGTTCTTCATATTGTAATTATAGCATAATAAGAAAAAATGTCAATTAAAAACATACAATTCTGCAAAAGTATACAATTCAGACATTTGGCGCACAGTGTTGTCCATTATTTCCATTGAATTGAAGATTTTAAAGTGATATGATTGTTATGGATTAATTATATTAAGGAGAAGTTTATGTCAAACCTTAAAATAAACACCGAGAAAAAGCATAAAATATCACCATATTTATATATGCAGTTTATGGAGCCTTTAAGCGCTACCGATACGTCTGTAGATGCAGGTTGGGATTATACCGAAAACAAGTGGTATCCATCTTTAATAGAAAGGGTTAATGAACTTTCCCCCACAATGGTTCGTTTTGGTGGTACCTTTGCCGCCTATTACCATTGGAAGGAAGGTGTTGGTGATTTTAAAGACCGCAAGCCTATGATTAATCATTGTTGGGGCGGTATTTACAGCAATGCCGTTGGTACCAATGAGGTTGTAGATTTTTGCCGTCAGGTAAATGCAGAACCTTTATTGGTTGTTAATACCGAGTCGGACGGATTTGACTGCTGGGCAAATCCTAAAAACGATAACAGCAGATTAGGCACCGCCGAAGAAGCGGCAGAGTGGGTTGATTACTGTAATAATCCTGAAAATGCTTTGCGTAAGGGTAACCCTTTTAACGTAAAATATTGGCAAATTGGCAACGAAACTTCATATAGAATTTGCGGCAACACAGGTTTTAAGCTTGATGAAGGTTATGACGTTACCTGCCGTTTTGCCGAAAAAATGAAAATCGTCGACCCGAGTATTAAGCTTATAGGTTGGGGTGACAGATCCTACGACAATATTAAATGGTGCAAAAAAATGAGCGAAATAGATTCCCTTGATATGCTTGCTTTTCATCACCATTTTGGTGCAGATTTTTACGATTCACCCCTTAACGGTACTGATTATAGACTTAATCCCGAAAACACATGGAATCTGCTAATGGATGGATATAAGTCCCTTGATGAGCACATTAAAACTATGCGTGCTGACTGTGGTAATAAACGTCTTGCTATGACAGAGGGTCATTTTATTATGCAGGGCAGAAATCGCAACGAGGTGCTTTCTTCTTGGGTGGCGGGTGTTGCCTATGCCCGTTGCCTTAACACAATTATGCGCCATAGCGATGTTTTAGATATTGCTACTATGGCAGACTTCTTTGGCAACGTTTGGCAGGTTAATGCTATTTTAATTCCGGGCGCCTTAAAATGGGAGCATTTCAAACCTTATTTACAGCCGGTTGGCTCGGTTATGTCGCTTTTTAAAAAACATCAGGGAGAGTTTGCTCTTGATATAAATTATAACGGAACTATTGATGCTGTTGCATCGGCTACCGATAATAAAATCTTTATACATATTGCAAATACAAGTATGTCTTCATCTGAGGAAATAAGTTTGGATTTAGGCGGTAAAAAAGCAAAGAAAATTAAAATGCACTATATTGCTGAGAATACTACAACCGAAGTAACAATGTTAAACCCCGATGTTTTTGCTTATAAAACAAAAGAAATCGAGGGCTTAAACTTTAAACTTCCTGCGGCAGCAGTTGCCGCCATTGAAATTGAGGTTGAATAGTTATGAATAACGAGCAATTTCTAAAAAATCTTACTCCCCCCAATGGCAAAGTAGATATAATCATAGATTCTGATGCTTTTACCGAAATTGACGATTTATACGCTATATGTTATGCAGTTTTAAAAACCGAAAAGTTTAATATTAAGGGTATTTGTGCTGCGCCATTTTGCAAACCTCCAAGGGCAAAGAGTTCTAAAGAAGGTATGCTTAAAAGTTATGATGAAATTTTAAGGCTTTTAAAACTATTAAACAGAGAAGATTTAAACCCCATTGTCTTTAAAGGTTCGGCGGCTTATTTAGAGAATGAAATTACTCCCGTAGAATCTGATGCGGCGGATTTTATTGCCAATACTGCAAATAAATATTCTCCCGAAAATCCTCTGTACATAGTTGCTATTGGTGCAGTTTCAAACATTGCATCGGCAATACTAAAAAATCCAAAGGCAAAAGAAAATACCGTTGTTGTTTGGCTTGGCGGAAATGCTACACACCTTCCAATGGGCGCAAACGAATATAATATGCGCAACGATTTAACGGCATCCAGGGTTTTAATGGGTTCGGGAGTCCCCCTTGTACAACTACCTTGTATGGGTGTTGTTGATAGGCTTTTAACTACAAAACCCGAGCTTGAATATTGGCTAAAGGGTAAAAATCAAATTTGCGATTATCTTTATAACCGTACTGTAGCCGATGGTGAAAAATATTCGCCCTATAAAACCTGGTCGCGTGTTATTTGGGATATTTCCACCCTGTTTTGGCTTATGAACAACGATAAAAAATATATGCAGGATAAATTAATTCCCGCCCCAATGCCCGAATATACAAAGGAATATTCTTTTGATGAAAACAGAGGTAAAATTTGTCAGGTTTACAGGGTATACAGAGATGCAATTTTTGATGATTTATTTAAAACCTTAGGGAACTGATTTTTACGGCAATAGTTTTAATTCCCATTGCGCCTTCAAAAATTCAAGAAATTTTTCTATAAATGTTTGTAGAGCATATTTGGTTTTTTTCGTTTATGGTTACTAATTCTTTCCATTTTAACGGATTTTAGCCAAATATGCTCTACTTTTATTATTTTTATATTTTTATTTTATGGGCTCTAATTGGTTACGCCAACATTTATTATAAAGCCAATATTATTTATCTGCCAGAACAAGGCGATATTCAAAGCCCTCTACCCTTGCGGTGTAAGAAGAACCATCGGCAATCTTTTCACCTGTGAAGGCATCGGTAAGGTTGGTTGCACCCAACGCACCGAAATCAACCGTAACATCACTTTCAATGCCCTTTTCGGTGCCTGCAACTACTGCCATAATTTTATCCCCGGCATCGTAATAGCTTACCTTAACCCTTTCGTCAGAGGTGGTAACGCCATTTTCGGTATAGTAAGGCTTCCACTCTGATTTAGCAATTGGGAATGCATCATAAGCCTTCCAGACCCTTGATGTTTCTTCAAGTGGAGCGCCAATATCAACCGGCTTGGGCATAGAATTATGTAAAAGCTGGGTTGCAATAGCGTTGTGGTAGGTCCATATGGGGTCATTGGAGTAGCAAAGGGAATATACGGGAACACCGAAATGCTTACTGCCAAACATCATTCTAAGATGACCCTCGGGCATTTTAGTAACCTTGCCGTGAAGCAGAGGATTCTGGAAGGTTTCACCCTCCCAAACAGAGGTACAGTAGCTAAGACCTGCCAGGTTCATATTTCCGCTACAGTGACAGTTCATAATAAGTCCGTGCTCACTGATGTATTTATAAATTCCCTTTATTACCTTTCGGGTGCCGTCCTGAGAATATGTAACATGATAATTACCGTCCATATCCTTATAACCGCAGCCGTGCTCGGTGTTGGCGCAGGATTCGGGTGACATTGTGCCATCAAGATAAATACCGTCAAAGCCAAACTCTTCAATAACCTTGATTGCGCCTTCAATAAATACATCGGGCCAATCACTGTTCATACAAACATGAAGGTCCCTCTGCCCCGGCCAACGGTTCCAGTTGTAGTTTTTATTGCATCCGGGGAGGGGTATTCTTTTCCACCTATGACCGTATTTGCCAAAATATGGTGAAAGTGAGGATATTTCAAATCCGTAATAGGGCACTACCTTAATGCCACGCTTATGACATTCCTCAATTATATATTTTGCCCTTTGCTTGGTGCGGTCGGTTAAAATGGGGCTGTTTTGAATATCGTTCCATTTTTCGTGAATGTAAAGCACCTCAACACCAAGTCTTTTAAGGCGGTCAAAGCCGATTTCGGTATCACCCTCCACAACGGGAGCAGATAAAAAGTCCTCATAATTATTAAGAACCTTTTTAAAGCAATCTATGTGTAATGCTTTTTCGGTAAAGGGTGCGGAGGCAAGCTCGTGATAGGGAGTTGCAGAAAAACCAAAACGGAAATTAACAGGGTGTAACCACATTGAACCGTCATCGGTGGTATGTCCTCTCCATACATCGGGCTCGCCATCCAACAGATGTATACGCAAAATACATTCGTCCTCGGTTACCTCTACCTGAAAGGCCTTTTTCTTATCCCTTATATTCCAATGCTCATCACTGTAGAAGAAAAGTCCAAAGCCAACATCATCATTAGCAAGTATTATCTGGCAGGTAAACTCAGAAGAAAATCCGTCCTTTGGTACCAATCCCGACCAGGAAATCTGCCAGGGTTCACCCTTATCAACATCGCGGTACTCAATATCACCATAAAGACGGGTGTAAGGTGGCACCTGATAATAGGTAGCACATTCCTTTTTAATGGGAATCTCCAACCAAAGCTTATCTATAACCCTTCGGTGCCACACCTGCGGCTCCAGACCGAACATCTGGGGTACGGTAAGACCGCGGGGCATAATGCTCATATCAACAAAGGATGCGCCATCCTCCTCCACGCTTGTATTTGTGTTTATAAAAAACACTTCACTTTGCATAGTGGCAGTAAGATTAACGGCATCTTCCTTATAGTTGGTTACAAAAAGCTCGGCAGGCTCAAACTCCTGTTCTGTTTGGTTTGCCTTACATACCAAACGGATAGGGCCGTTTAAAATTTCCTGACCCATTGATTTAACCGATGTGGGGAAGCAGGAATCCTTAAAGGTATATTCCCTTAAAGGAACCTTGACTACCTTTTTTGCACCCTGATTTTCCAAAACAGGATATTTTGTATTTTCCATAATTCTTTCTTCCTTTCATTATAAAGGATATTTACAGTTTTATTATACAGCCGCTACAGGATTTTTTCAATACAATATTTTGACTTTTATTTGTACAAAGTGTCCATACATATGGGCTAAATCAAAGCAGATATTTTTTGTAGATATTGCAAAAACAGGATATTGATTTTAATTAAACTATATGATAAAATTGTTTTATTATAGGAGAGTGATTAAATGGTACTTAATGATTTTAAAGGAATAAAGCTTTCTGCTTTGGGTATGGGCTGTATGCGACTGCCCTGCAACGGTAATGAAATTGATATATTAAAAACCAAAGAAATGGTGGATTTTGCCATTAAAAACGGTGTGAATTATTTTGATACCGCCTGGGGCTACCACGGTGGAAAATCCGAAACCGTTATGGGTGAAATTTTAAGTGAATACCCACGCGAGAGCTTTTATATTGCCAGTAAATTCCCCGGCTATGACCTTAACAACATTAACAAGGTTGAGGAGATTTTTGAAAAGCAGCTTGAAAAATGCCGTGTGGATTACTTTGATTTTTACCTGTTTCACAATGTATGCGAAGCAAATATTGATGCATATTTAAACCCTGAATTTGGCATATACAAATACTTGACTGAGCAAAAAAGAAAGGGGCGTATCCGTCACCTTGGTTTTTCGGTGCATGGAAATATTGACACCACAAAACGCTTTTTAGAGGCTTACGGCAATGATATGGAATTTGCTCAGATTCAGCTTAATTGGTTGGATGTAGATTTACAAAATGCCAAAGCAAAGGTTTCTCTTTTAAATTCCCTTAATATACCTATTTGGGTTATGGAGCCTTTGCGCGGCGGAAGTCTTGTAAAGATTGCGCAAAAGCACAGTGAAATACTTAACTCTTTACACCCTGAATGGAGCATAGCCGAATGGTCTTTCAGGTATCTTCAAAGCGTCCCCGGTGTAACAGTAACCCTTTCAGGTATGTCCAACTTTGAGCAATTAAAGCAAAATGTTGAAATTTTTAAAACTCATACTCCCCTTACACCCTTTGATTTAAACACCCTTAAAAACATAGCAAAAGAAATGATAAGCGAAAAATCGCTTCTTTGTACATCCTGCAGATACTGCGTTACCCATTGTCCTAAGGAACTTGATATTCCTGGACTTATTGAGCTATATAACGAGCATAATTTTTCAAGCGGCGGCTTTATTGCGCCTATGGCAATTGGTGCAATGGCAGAGGAAAAAAGACCATCAGCCTGTATAGGCTGCCGTTCCTGTGAGGCTGTTTGCCCGCAAAACATTAAAATAAGTGAAATGATGAAGGACTTTACATCTAAATTATAAAAATGTTTTTCAAAAACATACCCGTCGGAATTCCGTAGCCTAAAGCTATGAATTCCGACGGGTAATTTTGTTTATTAAATTTAATCAAACATATCACTTAATTTTTTAGCGGCGGCTGACATTTGTTGAATCTTAGAAAAAATATTATCCTTTGTAGCATTGCCACAGTAACGATCAGCCTCTAAAGTAAGAAATCCGTTATACTTAACAGCTTTAAGTGCATTTACAACGGCATTAAAATCAATATCCATTGAAAAAGGTATTTGATGACTGTCATGCGCAAGGTCATTATCGTGAATATGAAGCGCCTGCAGATGCGCACCAAGGGTATGAATCATTTCAGTTGCGGAGGTATTAAGGCCCTTCATTTCGGCATGACCAATATCAAGGCAGGCAACAAAAAACGGGTCATTGACCGCCTTTATGTGTTCAAGAAAGCTTTTTGCATCGCTACAGGCGGCGGGCAAGGCACAATTCTTTTCAATATCCCAATTAAACATATTTTCGGTGGCAATTTTTACACCGTGCTCCTTTGCAAAGGGAAGAAGCTCCATATAAATTTCGGCATTTTCTTCGGCAGATTTATTGTTATCAGGGTGGATTATGCATATGGCGCCACCCGCTTCGGCGGTACACTCAATAGCACGCTTTTGCAGATTTAAAATTTCCGGACAACAAATAGGAAAGGGTGCGTGGGACTGATTACATATTATGCCGTTATCATTAGCAATTTTCTTTATTTTTCTTGCAAAGGCAAGATAATCATTGGACTGCAAGGGGTGATTGGTTTTTAGCATACTTTTGGTCGTCCAATTATATCTACCCATTTCAAACATTGAAAAATCAAAGGCATCAAAGCCTGCCTTTGCTACCATCTCTACCGCCGCTTCTTCACCTATATGCTTTGCAATTGAAGCAATTTCTGTTGATGTTTTCATAAATTAATCCTCTCCATCCATAACTTCTTCATCTAAAACAGGCTTGCTGGCTTTAAAATTATAAACAGGCGTTAAAATATCCACTACATCTGCGGTGGGTTCAATGGCATCCAATATTTCATCAATACGGCGATATGCCATTGGCGCCTCATCCAGAGTTGATTCCCCTACCGATGTGGTGAAAATTCCCGCCATCTCACTACGGTATTCCTCCAGCGAAAAGTTTTCCTTTGCCTCGGAACGCTTCATAATTCTACCCGAGCCGTGGGGGGCTGTGAAGTTCCATTCTTCATTTCCCTTTCCTTTGCAAAGCAAACTGCCATCCTTCATATTAATGGGGATTAAAAGGGTTTCGCCCTTTTTAGCGGAAACAGCACCTTTTCTGAGCACACCCGCAGAAATATCTATATAATTGTGGATTGTAGCAAAGCTATCCTCCACTGTAAGACCAAGTGTATTTATAATAACCTCACCCATAGTTATGCGGCTTTTTAATGCGTACTGAACGGCAATATCCATATCACTTAAATATTTTTTAAGATTTTCTCCCGATAAAAAGCACTCATCGGGATGCACAGATGACCTTACCGCCGAAACCCTGAGCTTATTCTTCCTTGCCTGCTCTGAATCAATTCCGTGTTGCTCAAAAAACGCCTGAACCTGATGATACTGCGCAACATCACGACCCAGCCTTCGGCTACCGGAATGAATAATTAAATAAAGGGCATCATCGCTTCCGCGGGCAACCTCAATAAAATGGTTGCCACCACCCAAAGTACCAAAGGATTTTAAAACCGTTTCGTGGCGAATATATTCATAACAATGCAGGGCTTCAAAATCTATATCCCTTACTGCGGGCAGGCTTTTTTCATAAATTTTTGCCCCCGATGGAATTTTTTCGCGAATACATTCATCAAGCTTTGTAAAATCAATAGCGCTGTCTGACAGCCTGAACACTTGCATTCCGCAACCAATATCGCCACCAACAAAAGCAGGGTTCACATATTCATCTATTGTTAAGGAGGTGCCAACAGTACAACCCTCTGCCGCGTGCATATCAGGCATCATAGCAATTTTGCTGTTTTTAAGCTTTTCCGTATTACACATTTTAAGCACCTGTGCATAGGAGCCGTTATCAACCGTTGTTGCATAAACCATTGCCTTGTTGTACTTGCCTATTATTTCAAACATGGTTTTCCCTTTCCTAATATTACAACAAATTTAGTTTAATATTAGTTTTACTTTACCATATAAATACAATATTGTCAACATAGCCGGAGCTAACTAAAACACACAGGAAACAGGTTTAATTCAGCCGTCTTCTGTGTGTTTATTATCATTTTATTTTTTATTTAAGAAGTTTTTCTTTAAATATACAATTGCCAAAAGAATAATTATAAGGGAAGCTACGCTTAAAATCTGCTGTGCGTAAATGGTAATACCAAAAATCTGATTTCCACAATTTTGAATAAGGGTTACAAACAAGCTGGCAACCAATGTTGTTAAAAAGCCTGTAAGACCTGCCGCAGCCTGACAAATTGCCAATGCATCGGCACGGATTTCGTGGGGAGAATAATCAAATACCAAATTGGTAAGGGCGCTGTTTACACCGCCCAGAGCAATTCCGTTGCATACATAATACAGAGCTATGGTTATTAAAGCAGTTTTGGGAGTGGCAAAGGCGTGGAAAATAAAAGCAAGACCCAAAAGCAAAAAGCACTTTTCGGTCATCCTTGCAAATGAGGTTTTATCGGCATAGCGACCCCAGAATTTTGAAATCAGTATACGGCATACATTACCCACAATAGTAAAAATGGATACTGTATTAAGACTCATACCCAACTCGCCGATTAAATATGTACCAAAAAACGGAATTGAGCAATAATAGGCGATGTTGTAAATTATCAGCACCACTGCAACCTTCATAATCAGCTTGTTTTTTACAATAGTTTTTATTGCCTTTTTAAGACTTTTTGTAGGTTTCTTTTCTTCTTCAGGTTCCACCGTCAAAAGCATAGTCACCGTATGTAAAACCATAATAAAAAACATAACCGATGCAGAAATTATAAAGGCGGTTCTTATTTGTCCGTTTTCTTTAAAATAGTCAAACAAAAAGCTTATTGAATAAGAAAAAATCATTCCGGTAATAAGGGAAAAAATCTCTTTATCGGCGGTAAAGCTACCTCTTTTTTTATCCGGAACCAAGCTCATAAACCAATTCATTTTTTTGGGGTGAGCAAAATTGTAAATAATATATGCAGAAAAAATCGCCACAATAAACGCAATGTTTTTAATTGTTGCCCCAAAATCCGCAAGGGGTATTATATAAAGAACGGCAAAAAGCAACTGATTTATTACACTAAGCACAATAACGGTGGGCTTTACCCTGCTTTTTCGCATAAAAACCGCAAAAAGCTGAAACAAGCATCCAAGGGATATAAACGAGGATATTATTCCGGTAAGGCTATCTGACATTCCTAAAGCTTTTGTTAGGGTAGCCAAATATGACCCCGATACAAGCATAGCTATAAAAAATTCCAATGCCGCCTCAAAAATATACATTGTGCGGCCTCTTTTAAATTCCCTGCTGTCAAAATCAAACATAACTACACCTCATAAAACATCTATAATCTATAATCATTTAGCTATTATAACATTTAAAATCTATCTATTCAACAAAAAATTCATCGAAACTTTTTCGAAAATGTTGACTTGCTTTTATTTAATAAGTATAATCTAATTGCAGAATCAAGTAAAGGTGGCAAGTAATATGACAATGAAAGAGCTTGCAAAGCTTGCAAATGTTTCGGTATCTACCGTTTCCAAAGCCTTTAACGAGGCAGATGATATTAATCAAGCTACCAAAAATCGCATATTTGAAATTGCAAAACAGTATGGTTGTTTCGGAAAATTTTATAAAGGAAAATATCACAAAAAAACTATTGCAATAATTTGTCACGAATTTGGCAGTAGCAATTATACAAGATTTATAAATATTTTTCAATACCTCATTGAAAAAGACAACGGAATATGCCTTGTTTCGGTTGACAATTTCAGCGCATCAAAGCAAAGTGAGCTTATTGAATATTACAGCTCCTACCTGAAGGTGGACGGAATAATAGTGTTCTGCTTAAATTCAAAGCTGAAAAGGGGATATAAAACTCCCATTGTTTCGCTATTTTCCTCTATTGACCCCAATGTTGATTCTGTTAATGTTGATATTAACTCAACCATCAGGGAGGCGGTTAATACACTTAAAGCCTTCGGCCATAAAAATGTAGCCTTTTTTGGTGAGCGTTTAACCGAACAAAAGTGTGCCCGATTTGTTAAATTTGCCGAACAAATTTTAGATGACTATAAAATTTTTGAAAGCAAGGAACGCTTTGAACGGGTTGGTAAAGATTGTGCAAGGCAGCTTTTAAAATCTAAAAGCAGTTGCACCGCTATAATCTGCGCCTATGACAACATTGCTTTTGGAGCTATCAAAGAGCTTAAGAAAAACGGTTACAAAATACCCGATGACTTTTCGGTAATAGGTATTGATAACATAAGCTTTTCTGAATATACAGATATTCCCCTTACCACCATAGATGCAGGTGCAGAAGAAATTTGCGAAATTGCCTGGGGTCTGCTTTGTAAAAAAATTAAAAACCCATTTTTTAAAAGTCTGCAGCAAATAACCGTAAAAAGCAAGCTGATTTTAAGAGAAAGTGTTGGTCCTGCAAAAGAAAAACCGATATTGGAGGAATAGATTGTAAGCAAGGATGTGATTTTTATGGAAAAATCTTTGTATATTAAAAGTCTTCAAGTACCAAAGGGCAAAATTGATGTTGTTATGGACACCGATGCCTATAACGAGATTGATGACCAATTTGCTTTGGCATATCTTTTAAAATCTACCGAAAAGCTTAACACCGTTGCAATTTATGCAGCACCTTTTTTTAATCATAGAAGCAAATCCCCTGCTGACGGTATGCAAAAAAGCTATGATGAAATTTTAAAGCTTTTAAAGCTTATGGGGAAAGAGGAGCTTGAAGGTATTACCTTTAAAGGCTCTGAAAACTATCTAAAGGACGAAAATACTCCCGTAATATCCCCCGCTGTTACCGACCTTATTAACCGCGCAAAAAACTATTCACCCGAAAATCCGCTTTATGTGGTAGCGATTGGCGCAATAACCAACATTGCATCTGCTCTTATTGCCGCCCCTGAAATTGCTGAAAACATAGTAATTGTGTGGCTGGGCGGTCACTGTCACAACCATAAGGACACCGCCGAATTCAATATGGTACAGGATATTGCCGCCGCTAGGGTTGTGTTTAAAAGTCAGGCTCCCTTGGTTCAGCTTCCTTGTGTTGGTGTAGTAAGCAGTTTTTATTTTTCACTTGCAGAACTGGAGCAGTATCTCAAAGGCAAAAATGAACTGTGCGATTTTCTTTTTGAAAATATGGTTCAGTATAAAAATGAGGGCGAAATCAAAGCGGATTTTGACAACAAGGTTTATTCCAAGGTAATATGGGATGTTACCGCCGTTGCCTGGTTGCTTAATGATAATGATTGCTTTATGCAAAGCAATATTGTTGCCGCCCCTATGCCCGAATATGACAAAACATACTCCCCTAACGCTGATAGCAATAGGTTGATTAACTATGTTTATTATATTTCCCGTGATGCTTTGGCAACCGACCTTATAAACAAAATAATAAAAGAATAATTTAAGCAGGGGCAAAACCCCTGCTTAAATTATTCTATATTCAAACATTTCATAGTGGAGTCTGGTGCCAATGTCGGTGCCCTCGGGCAGAAGAGCAAGAGCTATAAAAAGCTCGTCGGCAGTGGCATCATCTCTTAAGCAGAGGAGGAATAAACGAACCCGATTTTGACGGGTTCACTTTCCCCTCTGCTTTGTTAAAATACTCGTAAATCCGTCAGGATTTACTGTGTTTTTGCCTTGCAGAGTGCAAAATTTACCACTTCAAAATTCTGCGACCTGAAATATGCAGAATTTTGAGAGATTTTTGTGTGCAACAAGGTCGGCAAGGCTGTCGCCTGCCAACCGCAGTAAACCGAAAATCGCCGAAATAATGCTATTTCAGGCGAGTTCGCATATTCCTCCTCTGCTTAAATAAGCGTATTCTCCCGAAATTTTTACAACTGTATAATCCTTTGGTTCCATAAGTTATTCCTCACTAAGATATTTATTAAGGTAATTCAGCACCCGCTTTTTATCTGCTGACCATAGCGGGGCTACCAAATTCCTTTTTGCTCCGTCGCCTGTAATACGATGTACCGTAACATCTTTGGGCAGCACTGCAACGCAAGCCTTTAAAATTTGCGCGTATTCCTCCTGCGAAAGGCAGGTTATTTTGCCTGAATTGTATTCCTTTTCCAAATCGGTGCCGCGAATAATGTGAAGAAGGTGAAATTTAACCCCATTGCTACCTGCCGCAACTACTTTGCGGGTGGTTTCTACGGCATCATCGCGGGATTCACCCGGCAGACCGATTATTATATGGGTAACAACCTCAATTCCCGCTGATTTAAGCCTTTTTACAGCATTAAAATACACATCATTTTTATAGCCGCGACGAATATATTCTGCGGTTTTTTCGTTTGAAGTCTGAAATCCCAATTCAACCATTATAGGTTTTTGGCGGTTAAGCCTTTTTAAAAGCTCCACCGTTTCATCGGGCAGACAATCGGGGCGGGTAGCCACCGAAAGACCGACTATATAATCGGGCGAAATAGCTGCGGTATATAATTTTTCCAGCCGCTCCACAGGGGCATAAGTATTTGTAAAGGACTGAAAATATGCTATGTATTTTCCGTCCTTGTTTTTATGCTCCACCCTTTTTTTGGCATTTTCCAAAAGGGCAATAACATCCTCGCCCCTTTCGGCAAACTCACCTGAGCCAAACTCAGAGCAAAAAATGCATCCTTTATTCCCTATTTTTCCGTCACGGTTCGGGCAGGTAAAGCCTGCATCCACCGAAAGTTTATAAACCTTGGTGCCGAATTTTTGCCTTAAATGTTCATTTAAAGTTCTGTACATAAATTTAAAAATCGGTTAAATCAGAATCGGTATTAGTTTAATTCTCATCAGAAGCATTAAAAGCAGAATCAGGAACTAAATACCCCGTAATGCCGGGATATTTATTAATTAAAAGTCCTAATACAAGAGCATTGTTATAACAATCCATTTTAGACATTTTTCTTATTTTATTAAAGCAATACACATAAAGAAAAGCAACAAACACATAAAGAACAACTGTGGCAGTAACCTCATCTACAGTACAGCAGTAATCATAAAAGCCGTGTGCCAGAATGGGCATAACAAGGCTTAGCGCAAGATATTTACCTGACTTGTATTCCACTGCATTTTGTGGAATAATACCGTTTGATTTGCACTGCTTTTCTAATGAATTTGCCTTGCCGTACAAATTCCACATACTATAATAATAACCCATAATTACGGCAAAAAACATATGTCCCGGAACCGAAAGAACGCCGCGGATTATGGCAAGATGAAATCCCGAATCGGTAACATAAAGCACATTTTCCAAAGCGGCAAAGCCCAAGGAAACAAATACCGAATAAATAAGTCCATCAAAAAGGCTGTTGAAATTTTTATTGTTTTTCGTAACAAGATATAAAACTAAAAATTTAAGTCCCTCTTCAACCAGAGCTATGCCCACAAAATTTTCGGCTATGTTATAAAATGTGTAGGCGGTGCTACTAAGCTTAACAATACCGTCTTCTACCCTGCCAAACGACTTAAACACCTCAACTATTGCATCCAGAACAGCCTCCTCGGCCATAGCCGCGGGAAAGCAAATAAGCGCCCCCAAAGCAAAAAGTCCCAAAAGCAAGCCAATCGGCTCCTTTTCGGCGCGGTCCTTTTTAAATACATAAACACATAGAGCAATAGCAGGAAAAACTGCCGCAAAAAACAAAAGTACCTCGTTTAAAAAATCCATAAAAATATCTCTCCTCTGCCGAAGCATTTAAACCTGATTCAAGTTTGAATGCTTCGTCTAATTTAATTTGGTTTAACATTAATTAAGTTCTTAACCATACCCTTAAAGGCTGCAGACCTCATTTGGTGAACATTATCAATAAAGATTATATCCATATCCTCAGCACGCTTAACAAAGCGATTTTTTGAAGCATCGCTTTTACCTAAATATGTTGCCAGCAATACTTTTTTTACATTTTCGCCGCCAAACTCATTTGCAACGGCATCCAATTTATAAAGTTCCTCTTGCGGGATCTGTCCGTTTTTGCAGGATATAAATATTGTATTTACCCCTGCGCGCAATATAATATCTATTTCGTTAAAGGTGTCGGTTTCGTTATGCAGACCACCGTCCCAATCAATTACAACACCGTTCATACATTCATCATATATTTTTGTTCCGTCCTTACGGGTTGCGCCAGAAGCGGCTGTTAAAACCTTAAGCTCTAAAACAGTGCCCTCCTTAACCAGACATTTTTTAATCTGCTTGTTTTTAAAGGTAAAGGAAACGCTTTCGCCTTTTGTAAATAATCCGTTTATAAGCCTGTTACTTTGCAGATTGCTTAAAATTTCAGTTATATCCACCAGATTATGGGTTTGATTTTTAAAGCTTTCCTCTAGTTCGGCATAGGTTGCGGTTACACTTAAAGCATTTTTGTTGTGCTCCATACTGCATATTCTTTCTATAACACGAAGCTCGGTATTCCACTTTTTGGGGTCATTTCGGCAAAGCTCCCATAAAACATCAATATCATTGATAAAATCATCGGAAAAATCCCATTTGTAGGTTCCAATATCGTTCTCGGCATTTTCCTTTGAGTATTTTATACTGCCGCCGTGAATACCTATTATCTCATCAATTGTGATTTCAGGATTTTTATTTGCAACAACCATACCGTCATTATCGCAATCTTCAACCTTGTTGGTATTAATATTAAAGTGCTGCATCTGTATGTTTTTATCAGAATACTTATTGTAGACTATTCCCATTGCAACAAGAGCAAGATCCTCACCGCCGTTCAAATCAAAAACACACTGCTCCTCCTCTTCAACTATTTCAGATAAATCATCCACTATACTTTGAAGATTGTTGCGGTTTATGTTACGGTAACGAACCTCGATTTTCATTTCTCTTTTTTTAAGAAATTCATCATAAATATCCTTGAATTCGTCCATCATTTTTCCGTTGCCCAAAAAAATAATTTTGTTAAACTCAACCGTTATGGAGCTTATTATATTTTCAATTGGTGTACGGTCAAAAAATTCTATAATTGTCATAGTATCACCCTAAGATTTTGTTGGCTACTACAATTATACATTTTTTTACAAAATATTACAAGAGCATTTTGGACTTTAAAAAAATCAACTCCGTTTAGCTAAAGCATTTTGCTATTGACAAAAAAATATGCGAATGCTATAATATATTTATCAACGGTTGATATAATAAAGGAGGGTGAAATTTGCCAAGCGAAAAACAATATTTGGAACGGCGTGAAAATATTGCGGCTATTTTGCAGTATATTAGGGCAAACGGCGCTAAAAGTCGCCGACAGATAGCAGATGATTTGGAGCTTAGCTGGGGTTGTGTATCAGAGCTGGTTTCTATTTTATTAATGCAAGATATTTTAAAAGAGCAAGAAGTAGAGGGCATAAAAGCCAAAGGGCGCACACCTATGGTGTTGACCTTAAACAACGATATTTGCTTTTTAGGTATAGATATTAATTTAAACGGTTTGCGCGGTTGTGTTTGTAATTTATCGGGCGAAAAAATTGATTCCTTTGAAAGTGTATTAAACTGCGATTCCAAGGAGGCGTTTGTAGAAACGGTTGGCTCCTTTGTGGATGAAATAACCAATAAGCACAAAGAAATTCGCGGTGTTGGGTTTGCAATGCAGGGTATATTTAATACAAAACGGCAGGTATGGAACTTCCCCGCAAAGCCTAATTTTGAAGTGCATTTTAAAAATGATTTTGCTCATCGTTTATCCTTACCGTTTTTGGTGGAACACGATCCTAACTGCATTCTATACGGTTGTTTGGATACTACCTGCAACAACACAATGGTTGTTCGTTTAGACAGCGGCATTGGCGCGGCAATATATACTAATAACGCTTTTTTAAAAAACGATTTACTGGAAATCGGGCATATTGTGGTGAACGAACAGGGTGAACGGCTTCACGATAAAGTATCCATAAAAGCTATGGAAAAAGCGTGTGGTAAAAGCATTGATATTTGCGATTCTGCAACACAGCATTTTTTTGAAGATGTAGGTAAATATTTAGGGATTACCTTGGGCAATGTTTGCAACTTATTTGCTTTGGATAAAATAGTTATTTGCGGAGATATTACCAACTATTATCCCCTGTTTTCCGCTACGCTGATGCAGTATTATACACGCACTGCTATATCCACTCAAAAAGCTGAAATAGCCGCTATAAATGTAACCGATGCGGCATATGGCGCCGCTAAAATGGCAATAGATAAATTTCAGTATTAAGGAGATACGCATATGAAAATAACAGCTAAAGATATTGTAAACTGTACTTTACATAAAAGTCAGGTAGGAGTATGGTATCTGGGTCAGGAAGGTTTTTTGTTTAAAAACAAAAATACATATCTGGCAATAGACCCATATTTAAGCGATTATGTAGATAAAAATTGCAGTGAGCTTGTAAAATGGAAGCGACTTTATGCGCCGCCAATACAGGCAGAAGAATTATCCTTTTTAAATGTGGTGCTTTGCACTCACCTGCATTATGACCATACGGATCCCGAAACTCTTTTGAAATTGGCTAATTCCAACCCTTACACACGGTTTGTGGTGCCTGCCCCTGCCGTAAAAACGGTAGCAGGCTACGGTATTGGTAAGGAGCGTATTATTTCTGCCTTTGCAAATCAACCGCTTATTCTTGATGGCTTTGAAATTTTTCCCTTGCCTTCCGCTCACGAAACCTTTCATATGGATGAAAACGGCAATTATTGTGAGCTGGGCTATGTGGTAAAAATGAACGGAAAGACCATTTTCCACGCAGGTGATATGTGTATGTATGACGGCTTGATTGAGGCATTAAAGCCATTTGCTGTAGATTCGGCATTTTTGCCCATAAACGGCCGCGATTACTTCCGCAACCGCGATGATATTATAGGTAATTTCACCTGTGAAGAAGCCGTGTTGTTAGCCAAGGAAATTGGGGCAAAACGGTTGGTACCTATGCATCACGATCTTTATGCTGTTAATAAAGTACGAACAGCTCATTTTGTGGATGCAATTGAAGAACTGGATACCTATCGCAGATATCATATTTTTGCTCCGGGTGAGCTTTATATTATGTAAGGAGGAAGCTTATGAAGTGTGTTGTTATTGAGGCGCCCCATAAGGTGCATTTAGATGATAGACCATTACCGCCTTTGCGTAAGGATTTTGCCCGTATTAAGGTAAAGGCGGCGGCAATTTGCGCCACCGATTTAGAGGTGGTAGACGGTAATATTCCTGCAAATTATCCGTTAATTCCGGGTCACGAATGGTCGGGTGTGGTAAGTGAAGTGGAAAATCCTGAACACTCGGCTTGGCTAGGTAAACGAGTAACCGGCTCCAATGATGTTTTCTGCGGTGTATGTGAAGCCTGCCGAAGCGGAAATTGGCGGTACTGTAAAAAGTTTGAAGAAATTGGATTTAAGCAACCGGGCGCCTATGCAGAATATATTGATGTACCCGTTCACGGATTGGTAGAACTGCCCGATGACCTGCCTTTTGAATATGCGGCTCTGGCAGAGCCTATGGGCGTGGCGTTGGGTGTATGGGCAAAAGCCGATCCTGAAATCGGCAAAACCTGTATGATCTACGGAGCAGGCTCAATTGGTTTATGTTGCCTATGCGTGGCAAAGGCACTTGGTATGCGCAATATTGTGGTGGTTGCTACCACAAAGGACCGTCTGCAGATTGCAAAGCAGTTGGGCGCAGACTATGTAATTGCCTCCCGCGAGCAGGATTTGTTTGAAGAAATGAAAAAAATTCATCCGGATGGCAGTGACTACATTATAGAAGCAACCGGTGTGGAGGAATGCATTAGTAATAGCTTCAAGCTATGTAAAAAGGGTGGCTCTGTGCTTCTTGCGGGATACGGTCGTGGGAAAAATATGTCTATTCGTATTGATGATATCCATATAAACAATCTTAGAGTCATAGGTGCAGGAAACAACTGGAATCAGCACAAAAAGGCAATACAGTTAATAAGCGACAAAAAGTTGAATATGGATCTGTTTATTACAGAAAAGCTTCCGCTGGAGTCGTTTGAAAAGGGTCTTGAAGATGCCCGCAAGCGCCCCGCAGGATTTGTAAAGGCTGTGTTTACCTTTGATGACTGATATGGAAAAAGAATATATAGGCATTGATTTAGGCACATCGTCGGTTAAGGTGTTATTGGTAACGGCGGCAGGTGTGCAGGCCAGAGCTAAATGTGAATATACAGCATCCAACCCAAAAGGGTGGTGTGATGCCCTGCGCACAGCGGTGGCAGAGCTGAAAAATACGGTGACTTTAACAAATGTTGCCGCTATATCCTTATCCTCTCAGGTTGGAACATATATTGCCGATAGCGGCGAAATTATCAGTTGGTCAGATGCGGCAGGCAAAAGCGAATTAGATGAAATTTGCGGTTTGGTTTCTAATGCCGAATGGCTGCAGGAGATTGAGATGATACATCCCTCACTTATCTCCTATCCTTTACCTCGCCTACTGTACATAAAACGACATTTTCCAAACTGCAAAGCTGTGATGATGCCAAAGGAATGGCTACTGCTGGAATTAACGGGCGAAGCCGTAACGGACTATTTTAGCTGGCGCGGACTTTGTCACTCCACAAAAAAAGCCTATTCTTCTGTTTTGCTTAAACGCTTTGGTATTGATTTTAGTTTACCAAAAGTTGCATCACCTACAGACAAAGCGGGATGCATTACAAAGACGGCGGCAGAAAAATACGGTCTGCCGATTAATACGCCCGTATATGTTGGGTGCAACGATTTTTTTGCAGGCTTGTTGGGCATGGGTGTATGTAAAGACGACGAAATGTTTGAATTATCCGGCACCAGTGAGCATATAGGCGCAATAACTAAGCATTTAAAGGAAGGCGCGTTTGTAAGTGGCCCTTTCTTTAACGGATATGCAACCTATGGCGGCACAAAAGCCTCGGGTATAGCTTGTGACTTTGCAATTCAGCAATTAGGTATTGAAAAAGTAACGATTGATAGTATCTACAGGCAACCACCAATATTTTTGCCTTATTTGTGTGGCGAAAGAGCGCCTGTTTATGACGAAAATGCCAGAGGTGTGTTTTTTGGAATTTCCAACACTACCCAAAAGCAGGATATGGCATATTCAGTATTAGAAGGTGTAGTTTTTAGTCTGTACCATATTGTTGAAGCCTTAGGGCTTAAGGTGCCAAAGCGAATTATCACAGGTGGTGGTTCGGCAAAAGACCCACTTATGGCAACTCTAAAAGCGGCATTGTTTAACACCGAAATAGTCAGAGTGTGTGAAAATGATTCCTCTGCTTTGGGTGCCGCTATGCTGGCAATGGTTGGTGAAGGCGCGGCACCTTTTGAGGTAACAAAAAATCTTGTTGATTATAAAACAATGGCTGAGCCAAACCCAAAACTGCAAAAAATATTGCTTGAGCGATATGCCATTTATAAAAAACTGTATAGAAATCTGGAAGATACTTTTAAGGATTTTTCACTTTTGAAAGGAGAAATATAATGAGTTGTGTAATTTTCGGAGCAGGTAAAATTGCTCGTGGCTTTGTGGGTCATTTGCTTTATTTAAGCGGCATTGACTTTGTGTTTGTAGAAAAGGTGGATTCCCTGTGCGACCTTATTAATGAACGACAGGAGTATTTGGTAAATATCCTTGGGGATAGCAGTAAGAATACTGTTGTTAAAAATGCAAGGGCGCTTAAATTCTCCCAAAAAGAAGAAATTGCCGCCGCAATTGCAAATGCGGATTGTGTTTTTAATTCTGTGGGCGGAAAGAACTTAGGCGAAATAGTCCCCTTTCTTACGGCGGGTATTAAAAAACGGGCAGAGGAAAATCCAAAACCATTAAATATTATCACATGCGAAAACTGGAAAAAGCCCGCAGATATTCTAAGGGACGGTATTACTGAAATTATTCCAGATAACTATAAAACCTTTTTTGAAGAAAATGTAGGTATTACCGAAGCGGTTATTATGCGCTCGGCTATTGAGTCCACACCGGAGCTTCTTGCCAAAGACCCATTGGTTGTTAATGTGCAGGACTTTTGGAAATTCCCCTTCGATGCATCAAGACTTAAAGCTCCAATGCCTGAAAAAATGATATGCTTAGAGCCTATATATGAATTTACGGGATTTTTGGAGAGAAAATTCTATACATACAATGCGGCTAACGGAACAACCTCCTTTGTGGGTGCTGTTTTGGGGTATGAATATATCGCTGACGCCGCTTATGACGAAAGAATACTAAAAATATTAGATGGTGTTTACAAAGAAACTGCAACTGCGCTATCCAAAAAACACAATTTCCCGTTTGATGAGCAGTGGGCATTCACCCGCACCTCACTTAACAAGCTGCAAGATAAAAACATTGTGGATTACATAGAACGGAATGCGCGTGATCCCATTCGCAAGCTTGGTCCCGATGACCGTCTGGTAGGCTCTGCTCGACTTTGTCTGGAATATGGTGTAATGCCTGAAAATCTGGCAATTGCCATTGCCTGCGCTATTCATTATGAACAGCCTACGGATGAATTCGCCGTACAGCTTAAAGAAATGCGTGAAAAACACGGCATTTTATATGTGTTGGAGAATGTATGTAAGCTGGATGCAAACGGCACACTCGCTAAGTTGATTCTTAGCAAGGTAGAAGAAATAAAGAAGTGGGGTTGGATACAATGAGCAAAGCAATTGTTATAGGCGCAGGCAAAACAGGAAGAGGCTTTATCGGTCGCCTTTTAAAGGAAGCAAACTGCGATATTATTTTTATTGATAAAAACAAAAAATTGGTAGATAAGCTTAATACTGAGGGTAGCTTTTTGGTAGAATTCTTCGGCAATAGCCGTTCTGCCGTCAGGGTAGATAACTACAAAGCCTACACCTGGGAAAATGCTGATTTAGAGGATGCAAACCTTATATTTGTATCTGTTTGCGGGCAGAATTTAACAGATGTGGGAGCAAGCTTATCCAAGCTTCTTAAAAATGATAAAAAGTATTATATTATTACCTGCGAGAATGCTTCCAAGCCATCGGTAACCCTTAAAAACGCTATCATAGAAAAATGTGTTTCCGTTAGTGAGGCAACGGTTTTTTGTACCACAATAGAATCGGACGGATACAACATTAATTCTGAAAATTACCCCTATTTACAATGCAACGCAGAGCTGTTGGAGGGATATATTCCGCCCGTTGCTTCGGTTAAACCTATTGCCAATTTTGCAGATTTTCTTACAAGAAAGCTGTTCACTTACAATGCGGCAAGCTGTGTTATTGCGTATATTGGCGCCGTTTTGGGCTACACAGATTACGGCGAGGCCGCCAATACACCCGTTATTTTGAAGCTATTGGATAAAAACTATGCAGCCACCAACACTGCAATGTGTATGAAATTTGGATACGAGCCTAAGGATCAAGCCGAATTTGCCGCGCTTTCTAAGGTTAAATTCTGTGATCGCACCATAGTGGATACTGTAGCGCGCAATGCCAGAGAGCCACACAGAAAGCTGGGCGCAAATGAGCGGATTATGGGCGCCGCAAAGCTGCTTCGCGAATGCGGTCAGGATTCTTCGGTTTTGGAGCTGACTGCGGCTGCAGCATTACTTTATGATGATCCTAACGATGCAACCTGGACAAAAATCAAAGCCGAAAACACCTTTGAAGAGATTTTAATAAATGTTTGCGGTCTTAAAAGGGACGAAGAGCTTTTTGGTAATATAATCTCATTAATCGGTAAGCTTCAAAACAATAAAGGGGGTATTATAAATGAAATCTCAAACTCTTAACGGAGAGTGGAAATACCGCATTGGAAAAGGGGAGTTCAGCACCATTACTGTTCCTTTTTCAAAACATCCGGTAGGTCATTTTGAATGCAAAAATGTTTTCGATTTAAAGCAAAAAACCGATAATATTTTTATTAAGTTTTACGGAATTACCTATTATGCAAAGGTGTATTTGAATGATGTTTATTTAGGTGAAATGGGACCTTACTGCGAATATTCATTTAATGTTACAGATTACGTAAAAATAAAGGATAACCTACTTCTGTTAGAGATGGAAGATGTTTCGCCTGCATTTGGTCCAACCGCCGGATGGGAGAATTTTGGCGGAATTATCCGTGATGTTGAACTAATTTACTACGATGAAAATTATATAGAAGACGTTTTCTTTTATTCAACCCTCTCAGATGGTTATTCCAAGGCGGAATTTACTGTAGAAACTAAACTGGCTAATTCTTCGGGCGACGTAAAAGTAGAACTATTTTGGGATGAAAATCCGATTGTGGTTTTAAAACAATCAAATGACAAAAATGTTTTCAACGGTGTGGTTAATGACGTTAATTTATGGTCGCCCGACAGCCCGAATCTATACGTTCTTAAAGTTACATTGTTAAATGGTGAAAAAGAGTTAGACATCTATACCTGCAAAGTAGGTTTTCGTGAATTTATTTGTGATAAACACCGTTTTTTGCTTAATGGTGAGCACTTGTTCATAAAAGGTGTTTGTAAGCATGAAATGTTTGGTGATAGCGGTCATTGCCCTAGCTTGGAACAAATGCGCTATGATTTGCAAATGATTAAAGACACCGGTTGCAATTTTGTTCGCCTTGTTCATTATCCTCATAATAAAAAAGTTTTAGAAATAGCTGATGAAATAGGTTTAATGGTTTCTGAGGAGCCCGGTCTTTGGTGGTCTGATACATCTGACCCTGAGGTTAGTAACGGCAGTTTAGAGGTTCTGCGCCGCACAATTTTAAGGGATAGAAACCATCCAAGCGTTGTTTTTTGGCTTAGCTTCAATGAGTGTCGTTTTACCGAACAATATTTGGTTGATAGTGCAAAAACCTGCCGCGCTTTAGATCCTACAAGGCTTGTTTCAGGTGCTAATTGTATGAACGAAGAGGATACTATAAAATATTACAATCTTTGCGGATTTGATTTTTATACAATGCACCCTTATGAATACACTTTTGATCGCGCACGTCGATTGACAAAAATTTTAAACGACAAACCTCTGCTTTTTACCGAATGGGGTGGATATTTTGTCTACGATAATCCAAAGTTATTAACAGAGTATATGAAAGAAATGTATAATCTATATCTAAACGCCTCCGACGAGGGAGCGCTTGCGGGTGCTTCGTTTTGGGAATGGTCAGAGTTAAATGATTATAATCGTGGCAGACCTGCTTGTATAGATGGTAATCTTGCCGAAGGTTTGGTGGACAAATACCGAAAGCCCAGAATAAATTATTTGTATTTTAAAGAAGCTTTGGAAAAAATGGGAAAAACTTCTGATTCTTTATATTGGATTGATTATGTTAATAAACCGCTGGAGTCTCATAAGTCGATTGAACTAAAAAGCGATAATAACATCTTTGAAAAAATTGTTGGCTATGTAAATGAAATGGAAGAGAATAGCGGTAAAATGCGTAA
>JAGAOS010000019.1 GCA_017623575.1 Clostridia bacterium | reverse complement strand
GTTCTTCCTATTATTGCTTGCCCTGAAGAATGTGATTCGGTGATTATTCTTCCATCTAAATATTGGTCAAATGATTTTAAAGAAAGTTGGATAACAGAACGATAATTATTTCGAGGAAAACCCTCAGTTTTCAGGCACATTTTATTCGTGTCATTAAGTTCAAAACTCCGGTAAATAGTGAAACTATGGTAAGAATTATTATGGAACGAGGAGACTATACTAAGGGAACTTCTATTCGGCTTTTATCTTGTTTTACCGGTGATGATAGTAGTGGAACTTGCTTTGCACAAGAACCGGCTGAAATGCTTGAAACAGAAATTATCGCCCCGGATTTTGAATTAATAGTAAGTGAAACAGGAAAGTTATATAAAATTGTAGATAAGGAGAGGGCTTTAATAGATGAAAAAGACTTTAAGCGGTTCAGCCCCAAAAGAAGATAATGTTAAATATATCTATCGAGATAAGAATGTATCTATGGGAGATAAAGTACAATATAAAAACATATTATTAAAGTATTTAAGAGGTTTTAAACCGAATTTTGCTACCAGTGCGAATATACACGATTGTGTAACGAATACAGATGTTGAAAATACCTATAATATGGGATATGAGTATAATGGGTACTTTTGGACAGAAACAGATATTTATCACTTTGAAAAATACAATATGCCATTGAATGAAGATTTTATAAAATATGTTTTAAGTAAGAAAGGGCTGTAAAAAAACAAAGTTTATTAAAACCTTAAAATACAAATAAAATAAAATGAAAAATCTGCAATAAAAGGATAGAAAAGCCCTTTCGTTGCAGATTTTTATGTTTATAAATATATTAGACAGATAAATTATAGTCACAGATAAATTACGGGTTTAAATGCCGTCGGCATTTCAAACCGTAGGGAACAACCTATGTGTTGTTCCGTATAAATACCGCAATTTATATTTTTTACGGAATGACACGCAGGTCATTCCCTACGGTAAAAATTGCCAATTTATAGGGATGCTTTAAAAAGGCATAGCACAGACTAAAAAACCGCCTTACACCCACAAATAAAATGGACGCGGGGTAAAGGCTACGCCACATCCATAAACTTATTCGTAATAAAACCGGTCTGAGACCGGTGGACGCGGGGTAAGAGCTACGCCGCATCCTCAGATTTATTCGTAATAAAAGAACGCTTGGCGTTCCCGCATCCACAGATTAATTCGTAATAAAATATCAGGGTTTTATATTTTACTGTTCATCAAGTAGTTTTACCTTATTTAAAATATATTTTCCGTCCACCTTTTTGTCGTAATCCACATAGGCTCCGCAATCTTCGCCGTAAAGCAAAAATACGCTACGCATTACCCCCGATTTGCGGCGGGTTTCGGGAGCTGTTTCCAACTGCCTTTTAAATTCCTTTAGCCGTTTATCGGGTACGGCAAGGCAGGATGGTAAAACGGTGCTTTTTACCGAGGTTGCAACATCTGTAATAAGAGCATCACGAAGCTCGCCCGCATCACTACCAAAAAATCTAAAAAGCATATTTACATAATCATTAAGTGAACAGCTGCCAAGCCCTGTAAACATTCCAAGCTCTGTAAGGGTATCAAAGGGGTTGCGACCTTGCTTACCAAAAACAAGCCGGCAGGTTCTTTTAAATCTGCCACTGCCCACAAAACGGTCAAGGGCGTTTTCGGTAAAGTGCAAAAGCTTAAAATCCTTTTGGGTAAGCCAAGGGGTGCGGCTTGCCTCATAGGGCGGGTTTAAGGAAAATTCAAGAGGATATTCATCCCGCTTTTCGCGCATATCGGCGCCGTGTAAAAGCTTTAAAAATCCCAACTGAAGCATATCGGCATTAAGATAAAAAGCCTTGTTAAAGCCATCCCTGAAGGAGGCGTAATCCTCTAGGGGGAGTCCTGCAATCAGGTCAATATGTATATGTATGTTTTGCATTTCGCAAAGCCTTTTAATATTATAACTCAGCCGTTCTATGTTGGTTTTTCTGTTTACGGCGGCAAGGGTTTTGGCGTTAAAGCTTTGTATGCCTATTTCAAACTGAATAGCACCCTTTGGAGCGGTTTTTAAAAGGCAAAAATCCTTATCGCTTAATAAATCTCCCGCAATTTCAAAATGAAAGCATACCCCTTTTGGAATGGCTGTGCCGTAGGCTTCTATAATAAATTGCCATATGTCATATGCTCTTTTGGGGTTTGCGTTAAAGGTTCTGTCTACAAATTTTATAATTTTACTGCCCGAATTTGCAAGGGTTAAAATATCCTGCTTTGCCCGCTCTAAGGGGAAAAACCGTACCGAAGAAAGTCTGCCCGAAAGGCAAAAGGCGCAGGAGAAAGGGCAACCGCGACTGGTTTCAATATATGCAATTCTGCCCTTTAAGGCGGTTAAATATTCCTCGTTATAGGGGCAAGGAGGAATGGAGTCGGTCATATGGGGCGCGCTTAAACAAGGCTCGCCGTTTTTAAGGTAGCAAATACCCGAAATTTGGGCAAAATCGCCGCCTTTATAAAGAGCGTTAAGAAGCGCCGCAAAGGGTTGCTCACCCTCGCCTGAAATAATAAAATCAATATAGGGGTGATTTTTCAGCAAATCCTCTGCGTTGTATGAAACCTCGGGTCCTCCAAGAATAATTTTAGCACCCTTTTTGTGCAATTTTTTGGCAAGGGATTTTACACATTCAATATTCCAGATATAGCAGGAAAAAGCCACAATATCGGAATTTTCCAAGACTATTCTGCTAAAAAGCTCCTCCTCATTTTCATTAACAGTACCCTCTGCCACCTTTACTGTAATGTTCGGGTCACAATTGATTTTTGCACCTTGAAGCAGATACCATGGTGCAAGGGCAGAATGTATGTACTGTGAGGCAAGGGAAACAATTAAAGCCTTCATTTTTTAAGGTAAGCCTCCAACCTGTAAATGGGAAAGCCGAGTGAAGAAAAACGGGCTTCATATTCTGTTACAATGTTGCCCTCAAAATTACTGTTGTGTAAATCTAAGGAAATATTTTTAAGGGTGTAGCCGTAATCGCTGAATTTTTCAATAGAAAATTCAAAAAAACCGCGATTATCGGTTTTTTGGTGGATTTCGGCACCGTCACACATTAAAGCTTCATATATCTTTAAAAAGTGGGGGGCGGTAAGGCGGTGAGATGCGTACCGCGCCTTGGGAAAGGGGCAGGAAAAATTAAGATAAATTCGGGAAATACTGCCTGATTTTACATATTTTGGCAGATATTCGGCGCCACTGTTTAAAAAATAAACATTGGGCAGAGCCTCACATTTTTGGCAGGCGGAAAGAATTACATTATTGTTTTTTTCCACCGCAAGGTAGTTGATATTAGGATTTTGCTTTGCAATTTCATAAACAAACTGCCCCTTGCCGCAACCAACCTCCATATGAACGGGGTTAGAGTTACCAAAAATCTCATAAAAATCCATATATTCGGGATTTTCTGCCGCCTTGCGGTAGTCCCTCTCCTCACTGTATTTTACTAAAAGATTGGTAAGTGCGCCAAGCTTTTCATCCAAATTTTTCTTTCTTCGCATTCTCATAAGACAAATTTCCTTTAAGATTAACTTCTTGTTACTAATTCCCTTTGCCAAGTGCAGAGGATATTGTTCCCTTGAGCTTGCTTGGCTGATAAAGCTGCATTTTATTATCCCTGAAGGCAAGAACCACCATTTCAATATCATTATTGCTTACGGGACCGTGGTGGTCGCACATAACGAGATTATAATATTTATCCCTTATTGCGTAGCAATCCAGCTCAGTATATGTTCCCTTTTCCACACCGGGCAGAGTGTCAATAGCGCTTGCATAAAGGTCACCCAACCCAATAGTATGCCCAAACTCGTGCTTTGCAACCGCTTTGATTTCCTCATAATCATCAAACAGACCGCTTTTGGACTGTATAAAAATAATTTTGCGTGAATTAACAGACCACTTAACTCCAGCCGCGGCAAAGGAGCGCTTGTTGGTTAAAGTATTTATAATCTGTTCCTTTTTGTTTTTTGGAGCAAGCTTATCGCTGATTTTTTTAACATTAGAGCCAATTTTGTCTGTAAGTGGCATAATAATCAGATTATCAAATATATTGTTATCTTTGGTAAGTTGAAGCTTAACGGTAAGCTTCTGCCCGCCAAAGACCTCATAATCGCCCTGCCACTCCATAATGCCGCTTAAAACGGCCTGCTCAAACTCCTCTGATGCGGCAATTTCCTCACCATAGAAAAACAAAATGTTTGTGCTTAGCGTTAGTATGTTTTTACCGTCCTTAAACTCCAAAAGGGCATCAATCGGGGTGAAAATACCCTGCCTGTTGATTTTTATAGGACGACCATCAAAATCTACAAGCCCCTTTTCAGATACTATCTGCGGGCGTTCGTCAAACTCTTTGTCATAGCGTTGCTCACAATACGCATTTAAAAAAGCTCTTGCCTGAATACAGCCGTTGTTTGCGGCGGAGCACATCAGCCTCAGGGCGTGCTCCTCTGAATCTGTTTCCAGACTTTTTAAAACACCGTCTAAAAGCAGGCGAGAAATAACAAACTGCGCCTCAGGGTCATTGCCCGACACTGCCTGTAATAATAATTTTAATCCTGCTGACCTTTTTTCTGCATCGCCATCGCTTGCAAAAAAATACGCCTTGCCAATCTCCCTTGCCTGTTCGGGGGAAAGCTTAATATCTTCTTCCATTTAAAGCACACCTTATAATATAAATTCAACAATTATTGCATACTGTAATTAACGCCCACAATTATGTTTCCGTAAGGACCTCTTTCTCTGAAAAAAACATTATTGGATTCTGATACAAGCAGATAGTCATACTTAAAACCTGATTTAAAATAATCTACAATGCACTCATAGGTATCGGCAAGAAAAATACCCTCAAAGGTAGAAACCAGTTCTTTTGAGGCAAAATTAATACTGCCGTAATCTACCACACCGTATCGGCCTTCAATTTGCTTTGCATTTGTATCTGAGAGTCGGAAATTACCCCAATAAATTTCATCACCAATATGAAATATATCTCTTGTGTGGTTCATAATTCCGTAATTGTTCTTTTTGTATAGACTTTTAAGCTCCAGGGTTGTGGCATCATAATAATACAGGGCGCTTCCCGTACAACCCATTTCGCCTACATATAAAATATGATCCTGTTTATTTAAATACAGCTTTGGTTGGTAAAAAAGCCAGCCTTCATCGGGAATAAACTTTGCTATTTCGTTTGTTGACATATTCTTTTTAAAGACATTGCAGTGTTGCTCATCCTCAGAATAATAAATATAATCGCCGTCAACCGCAAAGGATGAAATTTCGTGGTCAAACCGAATGGTGGATTTTTTGGAATAATTCTTTGCTGAAAAAACATCAATTCGGCATAAATCGGGCAAGGAAATGTAAATTTCATCCCCAACAAGATTAATTTCCGCAGGTCTGCCCGCAAGGTATACCTTAGAAACCGCCATCATAGTTTTTGAATTGATAACAACCAGCTGATTATTGCCCTTGGCTATAATATACAGCATATCATCTTTTGTTATCCAATTTACCACAACTCCGTCCAGCTGATATATTGCAACAAGGGTTTTAATATTTTTGGAGTTATTTTCCTCTTTGGCGCTATTTGTGCCTAATAGCTTAAGATTTTCAGGCATATTCATATTTTTAGAGGTTGTATTTTCCAAAATGCCGTTATCTATGTCTTTAAGAGGGTTGTTATCATCAGGGTCAGAACCCTTTGAGGAGGTTTCGTTTGCAATTTGGGTAGGCTGATTCAGACTACTGTTGCTTGTTGGAATATCTGATGTTATAATTCCGCTATCACCCTGATTTGATTGGTTTAAACTGTTGGTTTCGTTCTTATTATTTGTATAAGGGGCAGACGGATTTTTTCCATTTTCAACACTTGGATTGTTTTCGCCCGAAATGGTACTGCTTGTACCCGTTGCCTGTGATGTATCGGTTGTATTATAAGCTGTGTTTTTTGCGCCTTTATTGCAGGCAGTAAGCAAAAAAATCATTAAAAGGCACAAAATAACAGCTAAAAGCTTTTTCATAAAGGTCACCTCTGGGAGTTATTATAACATAAAAGCGGCAAGGTGGCAATACTTATTGCTTTTTACTTAAAGATAAATCGTGGTGAACGCCAAGCGTTCCCTTTTTGCGGGATGGTTTTAATCTTTAGACTATATCTCGTTCCGCATTCATAAAGCAAGCGATAAATTGTGGTCTATCGCACAGATTTGCGGTTTTTGTGGCCGTCCCCGGACGGGGAAGGTGGATTTTGTGCGGCGAATAGCCGTGCAAAAGACGGAAGGGGAGAAAAAGCTTCGCAAATTGCTTTATTAAGGGCTTTCTGCTGTGAATAATCTCCCCTTCCACCGCCGTTCGGCGGTCCCCCTTCCCCGTCCGGGGACGGCTAAAAGAAAGCCGCTACTCACCACTAAACATTAATTTATCGGGCATATGTTTTTTACAGCCCCGCTTTAGTTCCCTTTGTAGCAAAAGAACCTTTTACTTACAATAGCAAAAGCAAAACATCCCCGCTCCGATTTTGGAACGGGGATGTTTGTAAATTAAAAATTCAAATTAAGTAAAAATGCTCTGTAGCAATTAATAATATAAATCATTAAAGAATACGAATATTTTTATCAATTATTGAGCTGTTGCCCTCTTCGGGGAAGAATTCTCTTTCTACCGCGTCACATATTGCGTGATAAACGGGTAGGTGAAGCTCCTGAATCTGATAGGTTTCGGTGGCGGGAACCTTAATGCAAACACTGGAATTTTTTTCCAGCAAGCTGTGATTTTCGCCCGTCATACCAATAACCGAAATCCCCATTGCCCTTGCAATGCGTGCGGCGTGGTTTACATTTTTGGCATTTCCCGAGGTGCTGAGAGCTATAAGCACATCACCTTTTTTGCCAAGACCAAAAACCTGCTGTGCAAACATATATTCAGGATTTACATCGTTGCAAAATGCGGTAAGAAGCGCCTGCGATTCACAAAGGTTTACCGCGGGCAGTCCACACTGTAAATTGGCAATAAGCTCATCATCCACAAGGGGATTTTTTGCCTTTAAAGCCTCGGCCTGCTCGGCGCTTACAAGTCTTTTTTTCATAAAGCCCTTCATAAGCTCGCCTACAATGTGGGTACAGTCGGCGGCACTTCCTCCGTTACCGCAAAGCAGTACCTTTCCACCATTGTTATAGCAGGTAATTATTTTTTTAATTGCAGTTTCAATATCCTTTGCGCAGAAAAAAAGCTGAGGATATTTGCCTGTAAGCTCGGCTACTCGTTCATTCATTATATTTTCCTCCTCTGCCTAAACCATAAACACCAACCGTAAGGGCGGCATAATCTCCAATTCCCTCTAAAAGCTTTGCGGGTACAACCTCACAGCAATCCCAGGAAACCTTTAAAGCCTCTTTTTCAATTATCTCCTTGCAGGATTCCCAAATCCCCGCTCTGGAGCGGGTGAAAATACTGCCAATAACTATTTTTTCGGGGTTGAGCAGATCAATCAGTATTGAAAGACCTCTGCCCAGATATTCGCCGCAAAGTCTGTAAACCTCAATTGCGGTGGGGTCGCCGTGTTGCTCTGCCGCAATGGCAATAGTCTTTGCCGTAATGCCCTCGGGGGCGGTATCGGGGTTAAAGTAAAGGGGAGTTTCGCCTCTTTGATACGCCGCAAGACCTAAGGTGTAGCCAAGCTGTGCAATACCGCCGCCACTGCAAAAGCCTTCAAATGAGCCGAATTTACCAAAGCCTACAGGACCGTTTTCGCTTAGCCTTATGTGACCAACCTCACCTGCGTTACCGTTGGTGCCTTCATAAAGCTTGCCATCTAAAATAAGACCTGCGCCAAGCCCCGTACCAAAGGTTAAAAACACCATATTGTTGCATTTTTCGCCTGCTCCGTAAAGCCATTCAGCAAGTGCACAGGCATTGGCATCATTTTGTAAATATGCGGGGATGTTGTAACGCTCCTTAAAAAGCTTTGTAATTTCTACTCCGTGAAGGTTGGGCAGATTAGGGGGGCAAACAATCGTGCCCGTACCCGAATCAAGCGGACCCCCGCAGGATATACCTATTACATCGGCTCCGTATTTTGGTATAAATTCATCCAGAATTTCATAAAACTGCTCCATCATTTCATCGGCAGTTTTTGAAATATCGGTGGCAAAGCCTTTTTTATCAATAATCTTTAGATCATTGTCTTCGGCAGTGCCCGCAGTTACGGCGCATTTTGTGCCGCCTACATCAATTCCTATAAGCTTTAACATATCTATTCCTCGCTTTCGTTTTCCAAATCATCTGTCAGCAATTCTATAAATGAATCACAGTAATATTTTGGATTTTTAAGTATGCGCTCCTTTAAATGGTTTGCCTGAGCCATATTGGGTAGCATTATGCTGAATGATAGAATGACTTCGTTGCCGCCTTTAACCTTATAGGTAAGCAAAAAGCCACCCTGTTCCGCGGTTATTTCTATATCGGTGTCCCGCTCCGCCTTGTAACGGGCAAGCATTTTCACCACCGCTCCGTATACCTTTTCGCGCAGTATGACAGAAACGCTGTCTTTAAGGGTGCTGGAAAGTGCTTCGCCTTTGGGGGATATAACTATCATATCCTTGCCCTTATCACTTTTAAAAATATATTCCTCTTTTTCCAGTTCATATATGGCGGTTTGTGTATCAAAGTAATTTGCAATTCCCTCATAATGAAAAAGCTGGGCGGTTTCGGTAATGGGAACCGGCTCTTTAAGTGCCGATAGCATATAGCATATAAGCACCTTGAGGTCACCGCCAAAAAACATATCGTCGGGTACTATTTTGTCAAATCTGTTTTCTTGAGCCATTTTTTTCTCCTGAATTTTAAAAATCTACGGTTTTAAATGTTGGTTCACCGTCAGTACCTAAAAGCATTACTGCCTTTTTAAGCCTGCAGCCGCATACCGTAAAAAGCGGCTTTAACTGAGCGGCTATAAGGGGTAGGGGATCATTTTTACTGCCGGCCGTAATAACCAGCGTAACATCACGCATACCTTCAATGGGTGGGCGCTTATTTTTAAAGAACCGCGCGTTATAAAACTGCTGAAAACGGTCTATTAAAGCCTTCATTGGGGCGGGAAAGCTGCCGTTGTATACAGGGAATGCAAATATAACCCTTGAAGCGGCTTTAAAAGCATCAAAAAAGCCGTTCAAATCGGTATATTTGCAGTTATCTGCTTTTTTGCAGAAACCGCATCCGTCACAAGGCTTGGGTGAGGTGTTAAAGCAATCAAAAAATACGGAATTATCCAAAAAATCGGGTTCAACCTTTTTTAAAAGCTCCATAGTAAAGGAATGGTCCTTGTTGGGCGAACCGTATATAATCAGGTTGTCCATATAGCATCTCCTTTACAGCCTGTTATTTAGTTTATTATACTATCATATTAATAAAACTTCAAGAGTAAGTTTGAAATTAAAATATTTTGAAATTTTCAAAAAATAAATGTTGACATTAAAGAGTGTTGAAGTTATAATGTATGTGTACCCTAATATATTTATGAAAGGAAAGCGTACAAAAATGAAAAAACTTTTATCTATTTTATTAGCAGTTGTACTTTGCTTCAGCGTTTGCTCTGTTGTAGCTTTTGCTGCTAATGAAGACATTATTGTTTCTGCTAAGGGCGGAACCGCTCAGAGAGGTGGCACCATCCGCGTTCCCATTTCTCTTGATGCTAACAAAGGCTTTGTTACCCTTGGCCTTGCCGTTGATTATGATTCCGATGTTCTTGAAATTGTTTGCGAAAAGCATGAAGACGGCAAAAGCTGTACTGCAAAAAGAGCACCTAAGGTTGAAAAGAAGGTTGACTTCCAGGTAGCCCTTGATTATGATTGCTCAAATGCAGGTAATAACAGCCAGTATCACACCGTTGATCCTTATCTTATTCAGTGGGCATACGGTACTGTTGAAGAGGATATCTGCGAAACAGGCGAAATTGCTGCTATCACCTTTAAGGTAAAGGATAACGCTAAGTTTGGCGATACCAAGGTTACAGTTACTGTTGATCAGGCTTCCGGTTTTGGCAGCGTTGCTCGTACCTTCGCAGGTGGCGAGGCTACTGTTACCGTAGCTTGCACCAGCCACACTAAGGATGCAGGTACCGTAACTAAGGAGCCTACCTGTACCGAAAAGGGCACCAAGACTTACAAATGTAAGGATTGTAGCGCTCCTATGGGTACCGAGGATATTAAGGCTACCGGTCACGATTGGGGCAACTGGGAAGGCACTGCTGATGCTAAATGTGGTCAGAAGGGTCAGGAAACCCGCGTTTGTAAGAATGATGCAAACCACAAGGAAACCAGAGATACTGATGCTTTAGAGCATCTTTGGGATGCAGGTACCGTAACCAAGGAGCCTACCTGTACTGAGAAGGGCACTAAGACCTTTAAGTGTACCAGAAAAGATTGCGACGGCACCAAGACTGAAGACATTAAAGCTTTAGGTCACGCATATGGTGAGTGGGTAGAAACCACCGCTCCCGAGTGTGAGAAAGAGGGCGAAGAAACCCGCGTTTGTGCTAACGATGCAAACCATAAGGAAACCCGTCCTGTTGATGCTTTAGGTCATGAATTTGATTATGAAAACGGTGTTGTAACCGTAGAACCTACCTGTACTGAGGAAGGCGAAATCCAGTATCCCTGCATTAACGGTTGTGGCGTGGGTGATATCGAGGTTCTTGATGCTTTAGGTCACGATGTTGAGTGGACTATCACTAAAGAAGCTACCACCACCGAAAAGGGTGAAAGAACCGGTACTTGTGGTGAGTGCGGTGAGGATGTAACCGAAGAAATCCCCATGCTTACTCCTACTCTTGAAGGCGACAAGCTTGGCATCACCGTTGTAGATCCCGAAACCGGCGATGTTACCGAGAAGCCTGCTGATGGCTTTAAGGTTGAGTCTGGTGACGACGAGCCCTTCAGCGGCTATGTATCCGGTGAAATCGTTGAGGTTGTTCCCGATGAAGAAGAGGCAGATACAGTAGACGGCAAAAAGGTTGCTGTTGCTTATATGATCGGTCTTATGGATAACGATCTTGGCGATTCTGTTGATCCTGATAAGGTTATCACCCTTACCATCCCCGTAAGTGAAGCAGTTGCTTCCGCTTATGAGAACCTTGTTCTTGTTGGTATAAATGCAGCAGGTGAAGAAGTAGTTCTTGAGAATGCTGTTTATGCTGACGGCGCATTTACCGTTACCGGTAAGTACGGCGAGCTTGCTATTGTTGCTGTTGCAGGTGACAAGATTGTTGTAGAAGAGGAAGATGACAAGCTTCCCGGCGGTGAAGGCGATGTAGATGAAGACGATGATACCAAATCTCCTCAGACCGGCGATACCGCTACTGCTGTTGCATTTGCAATTGTTATGATTGCTGTTGCATGCGCTGCTTTGGTTGTTACCTCTAAAAAGGTTCGCGCTTAATCAGTAAGCAGTTTGGTTTAAATTAATCAGATAATAAAAATCCGACCGATTTTTCGGTCGGATTTTTTGCATATAAGTTTTAAAACACAAGCTGAACAAGCAGCATATAAATTACAGTACCACCCGCAATGGAAAGCAGCATTTGCCTTTTCCAAATATGCAAAAGCACTACAGATATAATAGATATCAGCTCAGGCAGACCGTAGCTACCCGAAATCAGCGATACATCCTTAAGGCAGTATATTACAAGAAAGCCAAAGATAGCAGGCGGCAGATATTTACCTAAGTAGGTAATAAATTTAGGGGTCGGCTTGTCGGCGGGGAAAACTATAAAGGGCAAAAATCTTGTTAGCATTGTACCAAGCGCAATTACGCCTATTGTAATAATATGTTCAGTAACAGTCATTTTTTAACCTTTGCCTCCCTTTTTGTAAAATATGGCTTAAGCAAAATCAAAGTTGCAACTATAATCAGCATAGCGGGAATTATATAACCGTTTTTGCCAAAAAGCACAAGGCAAAAGGCGGGTATAAAAAGTCCAAGCAATGAGCTTAAGTGATTTTTTTCTTTTAACCAGTTTTCTAAAAATATAACAACAAACATTGCCGTCATAACAAATTCAATTCCCTCAGTGTTAAAGAAAATAAAATTGCCGAATATTCCGCCCAGCGTAGCGCCCGTCACCCAGTAGCATTGATTAAGCAGGGTTACAAAAAACATAAATTTGTTTTTATTTACATTTTCGGGTGGAGTTACAGAGCAGTTTATAGAAAAGCTTTCATCACAAAGTCCAAAAATAAGGTAAAGCTTTTTTATGCCCGCGCCGCGGTATTTATCCAAAAGGGAAATCCCGTAAAACAAATGTCTTGCATTTACCATAAGGGTCATTAAAAAAGCTTGAAGTGGGTCAAATGCGCCAAGCAAAAGATTAACAGCGGCAAATTCCATTGAACCCGCAAAAACAGTTATACTCATAAGCATCGGGTACAAAAAAGAAAATCCCTTGGAGTGCATATATATTCCGTAGGACATACCCAAAAATAAAAAACCCGCCATAATAGGTAGCGTGTGGGGAAATGCCGCAAAAAGGGCAGAATTGCTTTTGCTTTTTTTCATTTTATTTTTCATCATCCAAGTAAAATATTTTTAAGCTCATCAACAGAGCCAGCAATGTAATCAGCGTGAAATTGCTCCAGCTCCTCTTTTGTGCCGTAGCCAAAGGTAACGCCAACAGTACAAATGCCGTTTTTAATGCCGCCTATAATATCGTGACTGCGGTCGCCAACCATAACGGTGGCGCTTGGCTCAACAGCTCCAAGACCTTTAAGGGCGGCGGCTACCACCTCGGCTTTATCGGTCATACTGCCATCTAAATTACTGCCCACAACCACATCAAAATATTTATCAATATTAAAGTGCTTTAATATTTTTTTGGCAAAAACGGTTGGCTTAGAGGTGGCAAGAGCTAACCGTTTTTCTGCTTTTTTTAGGCTGGCAAGCATTTCGGGTATGCCTTTAAAAATAGTGTTTTCAAAAATTCCTTTTGGGGCAAAATATTCGCGGTAAATATCTACCGCCTTGTAGGACTCCTCTTTAGAAAGACCGTAAAATTTCTCAAAGGATTCCGCAAGGGGAGGCCCTATAAATTTTTTAAGCTCACTATTTTTTGGTGGGGTAATTCCCATTTTTTTAAGAGCGTAGGCAACCGAGTTGGTTATCCCCTCAAAGGGGTCGGTGAGAGTACCGTCTAAATCAAAAAGAATTGTAGTGAATTCCATTTTTAAAACCTCACAGGAAAAAACTTATTTTTATTGTAGCATATTTAAAGGCAGTTTGCCACTATAAAAATATTTTCAAAAAAATATTGTAAAAAAGGCTCAAAAAATATTGAAAAAATCTATGTATAGTAATATAATTAATAATGTATTATGTCAGTTTTGGAGGAAAACTAAATGAAAATAGGAATTTTAAAAATATTTGCAATTGTTCTTTGCTTGGCAGGAGTTTTAACCTTTGCAGGTTGTGAACAGGAGGCTATTGATGTTTCGGGAATTTCCACAGCCTCTTCGGAAACCTCAGCCCCTTCCTCCGAACCTGAGCCGGAGCCTGAATTCGCAGTAAATCCACTTACAGGTATAGCCGATTTAGACCCCGCCGCGGTAAATAATCGCCCCGTAGCAGTTATGGTAAATAATCTTAAACCCACCGCGCAAAGCGTTCAAACAGGTCTGGATCAGGCCGATATTGTTTATGAAGCCTATGCCGAGGGCGGCGTTACCCGACTTCTTGCCGTATTTAAGGATGTTAAGGCGGCTGACCAGATAGGCACTATCCGTTCTGCCCGATATTCCTATGTTGACCTTGCAATGGGTCACGATGCCATTTATGTTCACGCAGGCATTAATGACAGCCACGCAAAGCCCCATGTTAAGGAAACAGGTATTGATAACATAAATCTTTTAATGGGCAAATATAATGGTATGAGCTTTAGGGAGAAAAATGGCAAGGCATTGGAGCATACTCTCTATACAACGGGCGAAAAGCTTGCTAAAGGCTTTACAAAGCTAAAATGGCGAACCGAGCTTAAATATAATAAGGATAATTGGCAGAATTTTGTTGCTGAGGATGCTGAAATCGTTCCCAACAGTGGTAAGTGTGACGAAATAAAGGTAACAATGTCTAACCAATATGTATCAGATTTTAAGTACGATGCCACCGCTAAGGTTTACAAAAAGTTCAGCGGCACATCCAAGCATAAGGATTACAAAACAGGCAAACAGCTTGAATTCAAAAATGTTCTTGTGCTTAAAACTTCCGTTACTGCCCTTAGCAGTGATGGTTACATAGTAAAAACAGGTCTTAGCAGCGGTGAGGGATATTATGTATCCAACGGTGGCTACCAAAAAATAAAGTGGAGCAAGGGCAATGCAAAAAATCCCATAAAAATCACTTTAGAGGACGGTAGCGCCTGCGCCTACAATCCCGGCAACACCTGGGTTTGCCTTGTAAACAAAAAGAACAGCGTAAAAATAACCGAGCCTGCGGTTCCATCCTCCGCAGTAAGCAAATAGAAAGGAAAATTATGAAATATCTTGTACTTCTTTTAGATGGTATGGCAGATTACCCCGTACCCGAGCTGGATGGCAAAACTCCTATGGAGCTTGCAAAAAAGCCTAATATTGATTCTTTATCCCGAAAAGGTGAGGTTGGTCTTTGTAAAACCGTTGCCGATGGTCTGAAGCCGGGTAGTGATGTGGCAAATCTTTCTGTTTTGGGCTATGACTCCGCCGTTTGCTACACAGGTCGCTCCCCATTGGAGGCGGCAAGCATAGGCATTGATTTAAAGCCTACCGATGTTGCCATGCGCTGTAACCTTGTTACTTTGTCAGATGAGGAAAATTATGCAGAAAAAACAATGGTAGATTACTGCGCCGATGATATTTCCACCGAAGAGGCGGCAAAAATCATTGAGTTTGTAGAGCAAAATCTGGGCAATGATATTTATAAATTTTATTCGGGTGTTAGCTATCGTCACTGCCTTGTAATCGCAAACGGTACAACCGAGCTTGGCAGTATGACGCCCCCTCACGATATAAGCGGTAGGATAGTGGGTGATTATTTAAGCACCGTCGAAGCCGCACAGCCCCTTTTGGAGCTTATGAAAAAAAGCTATGACCTTTTAAAGAATCATCCCGTTAATCTGGAGCGAATCAAACTCGGCAAGCGTCCCGCCAATTCTATATGGCTCTGGGGTGAGGGCAGAAAGCCTTCGCTGGAGGATTTTAAAGCTAAAAACGGAATTACAGGCGGTATTGTTTCGGCGGTTGACCTTTTGCGCGGAATAGGTAAGTGTGCAAATATGGCAGTGCCTGAGGTCAAGGGTGTCACCGGCTATATTGATACCGATTTTAATGCCAAAAAGGATGCCGCAATAAAGCTGTTTGAGGACGGCGCCGATTTGGTTTACATTCATATGGAGGCTCCCGATGAATGTGGTCATCGCGGCGAGGTTCAAAATAAAATAAAATCCATTGAGCTTATTGATGAGCTTGTGGCCGGACCTATGATAGAGTATTTAAAGGGTACCCCACACAGTATTCTTGTAATGCCCGACCATCCAACCCCGCTCACCCTTAAGACTCATGTTGCCGACCCTGTACCCTATTTGCTTTATAATAGCGAAAAGACTATGGAGGGTCCCGAAACCATAAACGAAAAAACTGCCGCCGCAACGGGCAACAGAATTGATTTTGGTCCATCGGTTATGGATAAATTAATAGGAAAAATCTGTTAAAAAATCCATAAAATCCAAAAAAGCAAAATGTATTATAATCCTCTTTCTGTGCAAAATAATTTTGTAAACAGGAAGGGGATTTAATTTTATGAACAGAACTACTAACAGCTTTCTCAAAGGAATGGGCGCAGGAGTAATTGCAGGCGCCGCAATGCTCACCGCAGGAAAAATGATGATGAACAGTAAAAGCACAAAGCACGCTTTAACAAAGGGTACCTCTAAAGCCTTTCGTGCAGTGGGAGATTTTGTAGAAGGTGTTCAAACCTTAATGAAGTAGAGTAGTGAGAAAGCGGATGTTGCCTTTTTAAAAAGAAGGCAACATTTTTTTGTTTTAAAAATAATAGTCAAAAATATTGCAAATTCGCTAAAATATGCTATAATTATAGTGTATATAATATTTTTTGGAGGTGTCTTATAAATGATTAATGCTATGTTTAAAAAAACTGTAGCTTTAATACTTTGTATCACCCTACTGTGTTCTGCGTTTAATTTCAGTGTATTTGCGGCAGAGTCCGAAATTCAGCTGACCCTTAATACCGCTTTAAGCGGAGCTTATGAAAACTATTCTGTTGAGCGGGATGATGCAGAGCTTGTAGAAAGCATTAAAACTCAGCTTATGAATTTTGAAACACGCGTGGATATTTATGATTTTAAGCTTAAAAATACAGCAGAAAATCAAATGAAAATAGTAGATATTTTGTCGGGTGGTATTCCCGAATGTTTTCATATTGAGCTGGCTTTTTCTATGACACCAACATTAGATGGGTATTTAAAAACAATCAACCCCAAATACTCCTATTCTAAGGATGAGTATGAAGCTATGCTTGAGGAATGTGATGCCGCCGCCGATAAAATGCTGGAGGGCATTAAGGGTAACAATACTTTAACCGATGTGGAAAAGCTTCTTCTTTTGCACGACCGCATAGCTGTTCACTGTGAGTATGATTACGGTCGCTATTTAACGGGTACACTTCCACAAATTTCCTATTCTATGTATGGTGTATTTGTTAATAAAACAGCTGTTTGCCAAGGTTATGCTCTGACCTATGCATATATGCTTAACAAACTTGGCATTGAAAACTATTATTGCCGTTCCAAGGCGCTTAATCACGCTTGGAATATTGTTTATGTAAACGGCAAGCCCTACCATGTAGATATCACTTGGGATGACCTTGTGTGGGATGTTACGGGTCAGGTGGTTCACGATAATTTCCTTGTTTCTACAAAAACCCTAAAAATTAATAATCACAATGCCAATGATTTTGATTCTACCCCTACCGATACCACCTATGATAATTACTTCTGGCATAACAGCGAAACCGAATTCATCCTTCTTGACGGTGAAATATATTATATAGATAATGTTAACAATCATATAATGCGCTACAGCGACCAAAAATCCATTTATGATATTGATGACCATTGGAAAGCTGATGCTACCCATTATTGGAGCGGGGACTATGCAAGACTTTCTACCGACGGTAAGGATTTGCTTTTCTCCCTGAGTGACGGAATTTACAAGCTTAATTTAAAAAACGGCAAGGCAACTATGATTCACGATCCTACCCCTACAAGCTTTTTCAGTGTTTACGGCTTTACCTACAGTGAGGGTATGCTAATCTATGACCTTTCTCTTTCTCCCGAATTTGACGGTGACACCAAAAAGCTTTATGAACACAAGGTTCCCTACACCGCACCCGAACCACTGCCATATACCCCCGGTGATATTGATAATAACCAGGAGGTTGATTTGCAGGATGTCGCCCGTTTGGCGCAGGTTGTTGCGGGGTGGCAGGTTGATTGTAATGATGAAGCTTGTAATGTAAATGGCGATGCGGGTGTAAATCTTACCGATGTTGTTCATTTATCACAGTATGTAGCAGGCTGGAGCGGAATCGAGCTTCATTAACATAGCTTGTTTTGTGAAATTTTAAAATCTGCAATGAAAGTGCTTTTATGCATTTTTATTGCGGATTTTTTGTTTATAAGCTTAGCAATAAACAATAATTTATCGCACCTTTTACAACCTCAAAATTATTTATTCAAACAGCAAAAAACGGCGCAGTGTCCGTAAGGACACTACGCCTAAGGGGCATACCTTTTGCTGTATTAGCAGCAGCAATCGTTGTTGCTCTGGCAACCGCAGCCGTTAGAATTACCGTTACCGCAGCAAGCAAGAACCAAGATGAGAATAATCACCCAAGAGCAGTTGTTACCACCAAATAAGTTACACATTCCGTTTGCCTCCTTTCAATGAAAACCGTAGCTTTGGCGCCGCCGATTTTCGGTTTACAATATATCCTATGCCAATTTTAAAAATAGGTTACACCTATTGAAAATTTTTTAAAAGTCAAAAAATTAAAAAAACAAGAAAAAGCCAGAAAATTAAAGAAAACAAGAGATATTTTAAAATTTCGGCGAATTTTTGCTTGAATTTGCTTAAAAACAAAATTTGACTTTTACTGACCTTTGATTATAATAAAATACAAGAAGGTCAGTAAAAGTCAAAAAGAGGTGCAATAAAAATGAAAATGAGTGATATAATAACAGCGCATATTCTTAATATGTTAGAGCAATCGGAGTATGATACTGCCGAAATTCAGCGCAACGAGTTTGCCGCCCTTATAGGGTGCGTACCCAGTCAGATCAACTATGTTTTGTCATCCCGCTTTACCCCCGAGCACGGATATGTAATTGAAAGCAGGCGGGGTGGCGGCGGTTATATAAGAATTTCCCGCGTGCGGTTGGATAAATCCTCAGCGCTTATGCATATAATCAATTCGGTAGGGAATGAATTAGATTCCTCAACCGCAAGAATTTTAATAGAAAACAGCCGTCAGGCAGAGCTTATAAGCAAGGAGGCGGCAGAGCTTATGCAGGCGGCTATATCAAGTCCCGTTCTGCACGAAATACCACCAATTTTTAAGGATAGCTTTCGCGCGGCGGTGGTAAAACAAATGCTGCTTGCCTTAATTAATTAGTTTAAAGGAGTGCTTTTTTATGATGTGTGATAATTGCGGAAAAAATCCCGCTACTACCCATTTAAAAACCGTTGTAAACGGTGTTGTACACGAAAATCATCTTTGTTCATATTGTGCGGCTAATCAGGGCTATGGTAATATAGGTAAGCTCAGTCTTACAAATATGCTTGCATCTATGTTTGGTGAAAGCATAAGCAGCGGCAAGCCCATATCAAAGCGCTGTGAATGTTGCGGTGCATCCTTTTCAGATATTGCCCAAAGCGGTAGGGTTGGCTGTAGTGAGTGCTATAATACCTTCCGTCAGGAGCTTATGCCGTCCCTGAACCGACTTCACGGTAAGGCGGTTCATATAGGTAATGCTCCGGATGAGCAAAAGCCTGAGGAAACCGTTCAAGATAAAATTAAAAAGCTAAAAGCTCAGCTAAGCGATGCCATTAAGGCAGAGGAATTTGAAAATGCCGCCAAGCTTCGCGATGAAATAAGAGCGCTGGAAGGGGAGGAAAATAATGCGTAATTGGTACGAAACGGTAGATTTAAATAATCCCTTGGTTGTAAGCTCCCGAATTCGTCTGGCACGAAATATTAAGGGTATTCCTTTTCCAAAAAGAATGAATGATTCCCAAAAGCTTGAGGTTTTGGAAAATATTAAAAATCTTTTGGACGGTGTGAGTGTAGAGGGTGTTGGAAACCTTAAATATATTAATATGGATGCCGTACCCGATGAAGAGCTTTTTGCTATGGTGGAGCGCCATATTATAAGCCCCGATTTTGCTAAAAAAGCGGGTCCCAAGGGGCTTGTTATAAGCGAAAATGAGTCGGTAAGTATTATGCTTTTAGAGGAGGACCATATAAGACTTCAGGTTATATCGGGCGGATTAAAGCTGAGTGAAGCCTATGAAATAGCCAAAAAAATTGAGGATATTTTAAGCGGTGGACTCACCCTTGCCTTTGATAATCAGTTGGGCTACCTTACCGAATGTCCCACCAATCTTGGCACAGGACTCAGAGCCTCCCTTATGCTTCATCTACCCATTTTAGAGGGTAGCGGAAGTCTTCCCTCCCTTGCCGATTCGGTTTCAAAAATCGGTCTTACGGTGCGCGGAATGTACGGCGAGGGCAGTCGCTCCCACGCGGCGCTTTATCAGCTTTCAAATCAGGTTACCTTAGGTATTTCTGAGCAGGCGGCTATTGATAATCTAAGCGCAATTGCTACACAGATAGTAAATAAGGAGCTTAATGCCCGCGAAGGCTTGGATAAAAAAATACTTGAAGATTCGGTTTATCGCGCCCTTGGTACATTAAAATATGCGCGACTTTTAACAAGTGAAGAAATGATGAGTTTGCTTTCAAGTGTTAAACTTGGTGTTTCAATGGGCATACTTGAAAATATAGACCCCGCACTGCCCATTACCCTTCTTGTTGAGGGTCAACCGTATTCCTTGCAAAAGGCAAATGGGCGGATGACACCTGCCGACCGCGATGTATTGCGTGCAACACTTATGCGTGAGCGGCTTTGATGATTTTTTCAGAAAGGATTGTTTGCTATGAGATATAATTTTAACGGGTTTACAGAAAAGGGCAATGAGGCGCTTAATAATGCCATTATGTCAGCAGAAAGGTACGGTCATACCTACATTGGCACCGAGCATTTACTGCTTGGAATATTAATGACCGAAAACTCTGTTGCCCGCGCAATTTTGTTAGAAAACAATGTAAATTCAAGCAATGTTGGACAATTGGTTATTAAAAATTCGGGCAGGGGTATGCCTACCAAGCTTTCGCCCGAGCATTTTACCCCAAGAGCCAAAAGAATTATTGAAAGCGCCATTGCAAGCGCTAAGCAAAGCAATAAGGATGTGGTTGGCACCGAGCATATTTTAATAGAGCTTTTAAGTGAGGGTGACAACTACGCAATACGATATATAAGTGAGCTTGGTGCAAATATCCCCCAAATTACCAAAAAGCTTATTGAGGTTGTTGGGATTATGGGGTATAGTCCCGAGCCTTATATGGATGGCGATGAGGCCTTTGAAAATCCCAAAGACGGTATGAAAAAGGATGCCCAAAGGCGCAAAAGCTCAACAAAGCTTATTGATAAATTCGGTCACGACCTTACTGCTGATGCAAGAAACAACAAATTAGACCCCGTTATAGGCAGAGGTGATGAGGTTGAAAGGGTTATTCAAATACTTTGCCGCCGCACCAAAAACAACCCCTGCCTTATAGGTGAGCCGGGTGTTGGTAAAACCGCCATTGTGGAAGGTCTTGCACAACGCATTGTTGCAGGTAATGCACCTGATATTCTTAAAAATAAAAGGGTAATTGCCCTTGACCTTACAGGTATGGTGGCAGGCACAAAATACCGCGGCGATTTTGAAGAGCGCATTAAAAATATAATGAATGAAGCCATTGAAAGTGATGATATTATTCTTTTTATTGATGAGGTTCATACCATAATCGGAGCAGGCTCGGCGGAAGGCTCAGTTGATGCGGCTAATATTCTAAAGCCCTCCCTTGCCCGCGGCGACCTGCAGGTTATAGGTGCCACCACACTTTCAGAGTACCGCAAAAATATTGAAAAGGATTCGGCTTTAGAGCGTCGCTTTCAGCCTGTTACAGTTGGTGAACCCAATGAGGAGGACAGCATTTCTATTTTAATGGGACTCCGCGACCGCTATGAGGAGCATCATAAGGTTAAAATTACCGATGAAGCTATTGTTGCGGCGGTCAGACTTTCCTCCAGATATATAACCGACCGTTTTTTGCCTGACAAGGCGATTGACCTTATTGATGAGGCAGGCTCCAGAGTGCGACTTGCCACGTCTGCCGCTCCTGATGAAATTAAAAATCTTGAGCAGGAGATAGAAAAATTAAGTGAGGAAAAAAACAGCTATATATCCTCACAGAATTTTGAAAAGGCGGCAGAGCTGCGCGATAAGGAAAAAGAGCTTAACGAAAGCTTAATAGAAGCAAAAAACAAATGGATTACCGAAAGTAAGGGCTATACAGGTACCGTTACCGAAAATGAAATAGCCGATATTGTTTCGGGCTGGACGGGTATTCCTACAGGTCAGCTTACCGAGGAGGAAAGCACCCGACTTTTAAAAATGGAGGATATTCTTCATAATCGTATTGTGGGTCAAAATGAGGCGGTAAACGCCATTGCAAAGGCTATTCGTCGCGGCAGGGTAGGTCTTAAGGATCCCAAACGCCCCACAGGCTCATTTATATTCCTGGGCCCCACAGGTGTAGGTAAAACCGAGCTTTGCAAGGCTCTTGCCGAGGCTATGTTCGGTAGTGAGGATGCTATGATAAGGCTGGATATGTCGGAGTATATGGAAAAGCATACGGTATCCCGTATAGTAGGCTCCCCTCCCGGATATGTCGGCTTTGAGGAGGGCGGTCAGCTTACCGAAAAGGTTCGCAGAAAACCGTACTCTGTGGTTCTGTTTGATGAAATTGAAAAAGCACACCCCGATGTATTTAACCTGCTTCTTCAGATTTTAGAGGACGGTATGCTTACCGATTCTCAGGGCAGAAAGGTGGATTTTAAAAACACAGTTGTTATTATGACCTCCAATATAGGCGCCCGCCTTATTACCGATAAAAAAACATCCTTTGGCTTTGCCACTGCCGATAATGCCGATGAAGCACTGGAATCGGATGTAAAGCAGGATGTTTTAGAGGAGCTTAAAAAGCATTTTCGCCCTGAATTTTTAAACCGCGTGGATGATACCATTGTGTTTAGCAAGCTTGGTATGGAGGATATAAAGCAAATTGCCAAAAATATGCTTGAAAACCTTAAAAAGCGACTTTTAAATCTGGAGATTGATGCCGAATTTGATGAATCTGCAATTGAGGCAATAGCAACTGCAGGCTTTGATAATGTTTACGGCGCCCGCCCGTTAAGAAGGGCAATTCAGGCCAGAATTGAGGATGCCTTAAGCGAAAAAATATTGGATGGAAGTATTAAAAAAGGTGATAAAATAACCTGCTCCCATAATGGAACGGAATTTGTTTTTTCAAATATATCTACACAATAATTTTTTTAAAAATGCGAAAAATTACAAGGGAACGGCATTTAAGTCCGTTCCCTTGTATAATAAAATCTACTATTAAATTTATAATTTATTCTACTAAAATTTCGCACTCTTCAAATATGTAGGTTTTAAAATCCTTTTTGCAATCGGCAATGGCTTTTTGGTCTGTAAAGGTCCACCCAACAGGCAAGGCGCCTAAGCGTGTTACAAGCCTTCGCATAGGCTTACCCTTTGCAAGATAATCGTAGGAAACAAAATCAGGGCGGCCCCAAAAATTAAAAAGCATATTGCCAAGCATACGCTTGTAAATCGCCTCTCCCTTAAAATCTGACGCCAATTGTCCGCGGCAGATGTCGGGGCGATTTTTTTTATACCATTTTAAAACCATAGGGTAAAAGGATTGCACAAAATATTTGCCCTTATAATCCTTTAAAATATTGTTTGCGGCAGTGCAAAGAGCCTCACAGTTTATAATGCTTTGGCACTTAAACTCAATTAAAAGCGGAACCCTTCCCTTTATAACCTCAAGACACTCTTTAAGGGTGGGTATGAATTGGTCGGTGCCTGCAAGGCGTAGCTTTTTTATTTCATCAAGGGTCATTTCCTCAACTATTTTATCCACCCCGCACATACGCAAAAGACTGTCATCGTGAAAAACCACAACCTCACCATCGGCGGTCAGGTGTATATCGTTTTCAATGGCAAAGCCCTTTTCAATAGCCTGCTCAAATGCTTTAAGGGAGTTTTCGGGTATTCCGCTGTTATTATTATGCAGACCTCTGTGAGCAATATATAAGTCCTTTAAAATTTCGCGGTCGGGGTGTTTTCGCATAGTGGGGAATATTAAAAACAAGATCACCAAAAGGATAAAAAAAGTAATCCCCAAAATAGTAAAAGCAAGGAGCATTTTAATCCTCCACATCAAAATTCTCTAAAACAGATGCCTTTTTAGGTGTTTTTACATCGCCGTGCTTTACAAGTGACATTGTTATAAAAGAAAGCACCGAGAATAAAACAGCATATGGGAAAAGCACCGAATAGCCAAGCCCCAGATTATCTATAAGAAGTCCCGAAAGCAGGGGAGTGGTTATCTGCGCCGCCATAGAGAAGGTATAATAAAAGCCTGTGTATTTGCCAACATCGGCGCCGCGGCACATCTCTACAACCATAGGGAAGGAGTTTACATTTATTGCCGCCCAACCAACACCAACAAGACCAAAAATACCGTACATTATTGGGGTTTGGTGTTTTATAAAAATAGCCGTTACATAGCAAGCGGTCATAAGGGTAATTCCCAAAAGCACCGTCTTTTTTCTGCCAACCGCGCCCGATAAAAAGCCCAAGGGCACAAAGGCGGCAATGGCGGCAATGGTTGCCACAAGCAAATAGCTTGAGGATGTACCAAGGTCGGTTTTCCATACCTCCACACAGTAGCGTGAAAATGCAGTTGTTACGGCATTGTACGCCATAAACCATAAGAATACCGAAAGCAGAATCAGCACAAGACTTTTAAAAACAGGCTTTGAAAGCTTGTCATCCTTGGAGGCTTCATCTTCAGCTTCATCCTTTTCAATGTGGGTTTCGGCTAAAATTTTGTTTTCATTAAGCTTTAAAACCATAATAATAACGGCAACAAGCATAAATGCGGCAATTATTAAAAATACAGGCAAAAAGGATTGGTCGGCAGAATAAACCGATTCGCCCTCTGCACCCTTTTCGCTTTTAAGCATAAACATCATAACTACCGTTGCAAAAATACCGCCAATGTATCCCACAAGATTTATAATTGCATTTGCCTTACTGCGCAGTGGTTTTTCGGTAACATCGGGCATATAGGCAACAGCGGGGGTTCTGTAAACCGCCATTGTTACAAGCAGGGCAAAAAGGGTTATCATAAATCCCCAGAAGCTGCCGATTTGATTGAATATACCAAGTGTTACAAGCAGTATAACCGATGCAATAGTGCCAAAAAGAATGTAGGGGGTTCGCTTGCCGAGTCTTGTATTTGTGCGGTCGGATATTGCGCCAAAAAGGGGAAGCATAAATATTGCAAGAACATTATCAACCGCCATAACTGAGTTGGCGGCAAGGGTGGAAAGACCAAATTTCTTTTCAAGCAAATATGGTATAACCTGATCATAAAATTGCCAGAAGGCAAGTATTGCCATAAAAGCAAAGCCTATAAGTATGGTTCTTTTGTAGTTTAGCTTCATAAATTATCCCTCAAAGTTATTTTATAATTTCTGCCAATACACCATCATTTAGTGTACCCAGAATTTTAATGTTTTTAATTTCACCGGGGGTAATATCTTCCTTTACATAAACCGAAATGTAGTCCTCGCTGTAGCCGTGGGAGTATTCTCCCGACCTTTGCTCAAAAAGCACACTTCGGGTATGACCGATAAGTGATTTTAAAATTTCTTCTGAAATTTTATCACATTCCTCTGCCATTTTTGCGGCTCGGTCAGCTTTAACAGCCTCATTTACTCTGCCCTTCATAGTGGCGGCAAAGGTGCCCTCCCTTACGCTGTAGGGGAATATATGCGCCTTTAAAAAGCCGACCTTTTTGGCAAATTCAAGTGATTCGTTAAATTCCTCATCGCTTTCGCCAATAAAGCCAACCATAATATCGGTGGTTATGGAGGCGTTATGCCATATTCCCTTTATTTTTTGGGTAAGAGCAAGGTATTCGGAGGCAGAATAAAGACGGTTCATTCTTTTTAAGGTAGCCTCGCTACCCGATTGTAAGGATAAATGAAATTGGGGACAAAATTTGGGGATTTTGCTTAAAGCGTCAAGCAAAGCATCATCGGTAAGGTCAGGCTCTAAAGAGCCTAAGCGCACCCTTTCAATGCCCTTTATATCTGCAACCGTTTTTACGGCATCGGCAAGGGTCAGGGAGGTATCCTTACCAAAGGAGGAAAGATTTATTCCAACAAGAATAATCTCCTTAAAGCCTTTTTTTGCAAGGTTCTCTGCCTCAAGTTCTATATCCTCAAGACTTCGTGAACGAACCCTACCGCGGGCTTTGGGTATTATGCAGTAGGTACAGCCACGGTCACAGCCGTCCTCAATTTTCATATATGCGCGGGTGCGTTCTGAAAAGTCCTCCAGCACTCCGCCTTCAAAAATCTCACCCTTTTTATGGGGTGAGATTTTTACTATTCTTGCGTGGCTACCAAGATATTCGGTTACCGCTTTTACTATGTTGCGCTCTGCGCCGTTGCCCAAAATAATATCGGCAGGCAGCTCCTCGGCATCCCTCGGGAATGCCTGTGGCATACAACCCGTAAGCAGGATTATTGCGCCTTCGTTCTGCCTTTTGTAACGGCGGGTTATCTGCCTTGTTTTGCGGTCACTCTCTGCCGTTACGGTGCAGGAGTTTATAACAATTAAATCGGCATCCCTAGGGGTGTCGGTTAGGGTAAAACCGATTCCCTCAAGCTCACTTAACATCTTTTCGGTTTCGTATCGGTTTACCTTGCAGCCTAAGGTGTGAAAAAATACCTTCATATTACTTCATAATGGCGCCGAAGTTTGCGCCGCTTACAAGCTTGGAATAGCGGGAAAGCCAGCCTGATTTTATGTTTGGCTCGGGAAGAACGCGTTTTTCGTTTCTTTTTGCAAGCTCTTCATCGGATACTAAAAGTGTGATTTTTGCGGCGGGGATGTCAATTTCAATTTGGTCGCCTTCCTCAACAAGACCAATAGTACCGCCGTCTGCCGCCTCGGGGCAAATATGACCTATGGATGCGCCACGGCTTGCGCCTGAGAAACGACCGTCGGTAATAAGGGCAACGGTTTTATCCAGCTTCATACCTGCAAGGGCGCTGGTGGGGTTAAGCATTTCACGCATACCGGGACCACCCTTGGGACCTTCATAACGGATAACAACAACATCACCGTCCACAATTTTACCACCGTAAATAGCGGAAATTGCCTCATCCTCGCTGTTAAATACGCGGGCGCGACCTGTATGGGTAAGCATTTCGGGTGCAACGGCGCTTCGTTTAACAACGCAACCATCGGGTGCAAGATTACCCCAAAGAATCTGAAGTCCGCCTGTTTCACTGTATGGGTTATCCAAAGGACGGATGGAATTAGTATCCAATATTTTTGCGCCTGCGGCATTTTCTGCAATGGTTTTGCCTGTAACGGTTAAAGCAGAGCCGTCAATAAAGCCGCCCTTTAAAAGCTCGGCTTGAACGGCGGGAATACCGCCTGCGGCATCTAAATCCTGAATGTGGGTGTGACCTGCAGGTGCCAGGTGACAAAGATTGGGAACCTTTGCGCTGATTTCATTAAAGGTTTTAAGCTCAACGGGGGAGCCGGCCTCATTTGCAATTGCAAGCAGATGCAGAACACTGTTGGAGCTACAACCCAAAGCCATATCACAGGCAATGGCATTTTGCAAGGACTTTTGATTTATAATCTGACGGGCGGTAATACCCTTTTCTACCATATTCATAATGGCGGCGCCTGCTCGTTTTGCAAGCATAATTCTGCGACCGCTTACTGCGGGGATGGTGCCGTTACCGGGCAGAGCAATACCAATAGCCTCAGAAAGGCAGTTCATACTGTTGGCGGTGTACATACCTGCACAGCTACCGCAACCGGGACAAACGCTCTGCTCACAGGCCTCTAATTCACAATCGGTCATCATACCTGCCTTGTTTGCGCCAACTGCCTCAAACATTTTAGAAAGGCTTACTTCCTCGCCGCCCCATTTACCTGCAAGCATAGGACCACCACTGCATACAACGGCGGGAATATCCATTCTTACAGCCGCCATAATCATACCGGGAACGATTTTATCGCAGTTGGGAACAAGCACCAAACCGTCAAGCTGATGCGCCATTGTCATAGTTTCAACACTGTCGGCAATAAGCTCACGACTGGCTAAGGAATATTTCATACCAATGTGACCCATTGCAATACCATCACAAACGCCGATTGCGGGGAACTCAACGGGGGTACCGCCTGCACTGCGTATACCCGCCTTTACTGCCTCGGCAATTTTATCAAGATGAATGTGTCCGGGTACAATTTCGCTATGAGCCGAAACAACACCGATTAAAGGTCTTTCCAGTTCCTCCTTAGTGTAACCCATTGCATAAAAAAGGCTTCTGTTAGGGGCGCGCTCGGCACCCTTTGTTACATTGTCACTTCTTCTGTTCATAATATCCTCCATTCTGCCGAATATATAAATTTGTCGACAAAAAAATATATAAATTTATTTAATTATTTTACCACAATGTAAGCGCCGCCGTCAAGATAAATGACCCTTAAATTGCAGATAAATTTGTAGATAAATCAATGATAGGTAACACTTTTCTCAAAAAAATAAGATGAAAGTGTAATTAGAAAGAATTTGTTGTGTTGTGAGGAGCCGTAGGCGACGAACAACACAACAAATTCGGCGCTCGATTACATTACTGCCAG
>JAGAOS010000018.1 GCA_017623575.1 Clostridia bacterium | reverse complement strand
GAGATCCTTGCTTGCGAATTTAATATCCATACGGTTGTTCTTGAACATACGAACCTGTTTGACCTTTTCACAATCATCAAACACCACGGTGGAAAAATGGTTATCCTCATAACCAAGCAAAAAAGCAATATTATGGGGATAATGACCGACAACGCCGGTTTCAAAATGCGAAACAGCACGAAGGACGGCTTTGCCTTCACCGGTTGCTTTCCATTTGGTACGAGAGAGCCATTCATCACAGCTGCAAGCATAATTTAATAGGCGTATAGTATCGCCCTTAACTTCATACTGCTGTTTGCCCTGATAGGTATTCCACACAGCGTTATGACACGCTTCTTTGATTTCGTCAACAGCACGCTCTATAAATGTGCGTCCGCCAAGTTGAATAAAGATTTGATCCAACACCTGCTGATAGGTCAGTTTCATCGTTTGCCGCTTATGGTGATATTCTTCCTCTGCCTTATGGTCAGGATCCCAAGCACGATAGTCCGGCTTTTGCGGGAGCAGCACCTTTTCAATTTCCGATTTTTCAATCGAAACCTTGTAGGTACTGTTAAAATACGACACAAGGCTTGAAATAAATGCCGCCGGCAATTCTTCAATTTTCTCAATAAAATCCTTTGCCGAGATATGAGAGATATCCACGTACTTCGTTAGGGAGTAGTGGTCTTCACCGATACCTGCCAACAAATCTTTTTGATGGTCTACAATGCCCTCCCAGAGCTTACAGATGCCCTCTAAGGCTTCTTTTGCATCGTGGTAACTTGAAAATATCTGCAAAAAATGTTATATTAAATACAAGGAAATGCTTGTTGTTATGCGGGATTTTTAACTTGTGGAAATGATTTCCACAAGTTAAAACGAAAGCCTCCACTTGTCAGGGGAGGTGGCACGGCAAAGCCGTGACGGAGGGGTAGTTTTCTCTCCATCAGTCAGCTTCGCTGACAGCTCCCTCGTCAGAGGGAGCCAAAGGTTAATTTGTTCCCAATTTGACACAAGCATATAATACACCTAAAGGTCGGTGATGAAATGTTGCTTGATAGATATGATTTCCACGATTTATATGCTGTTTTGATTGCTTTTCGTTCTAATCCTCAAGCTGAATACAATGTTGAAGTAACAAAAGTAATAATATCAGTTTTAGAAAAACAGCAAGAAATAAATGTTGTGAAACCTAATATAATTAGAAATGCATTAAAAACTATTGATAAAATCGATAAGGAACGCTTTTATTGGGTATATATCAACAACGCCTATACTTACGGTCATAGAGTTGAAAAGAACGAATTTTATTACGGTATATTACTAAATGCTTTTAGAAAATTATTGCAATCTTTTGAACAAGAGGATTTTGATAGAGTGTATGATTTAGCCGATGCATTTCATAATATTCCTGTTTTTATCGCTGATGACGGCAAGAATTTTAAAAAGTTTATTAAAATTCAGTTTTATTCGTACGATAAAAAGTATAAAACTAATTTGTTTAAAGAATTAACTTTATAATTAAGAAAATCAGGTTTTTCGACCGGTTCCATTTTGAGTGTCGGTCCCAAAAATCCCGTTCACGAAAGTGGGCGGGATTTTTACTTCATATATGTATTTTTGCTGTCCAAATCTCACTATATATTGATATATATGGCCTGTTTTTTCGGTTGTTCACATTCTGTATTTTATTTTTACTAAAAAAGTTTAACTTTTTTTGAAAAAATTGGTTGAAAATCACAAAAAGGTGTGTTATACTTTATCTATAACACCTTTTCCGATGCTTAACAGGGCAAATTTACCCAAAAACAGACGAAAAAATGTTAATCTTATTAAATCGGGAATAAAAATCCCCTTTTAGTAAGAATGAAATATCTCATAAGCAAAGGGGTTCACCACTATGAAACAGTATCAAACCGAATTTATTAAAAATCTGGCCTTGCTTGGTCACGCCGGTTCGGGCAAAACCACCGTAGCCGACGCTATGATTTTTGCCGCAGGCGGAACCGACCGTATTGGCAAAACTGCCGACGGCACCACCATAATGGACTATGATGCAGAAGAGAAAAAACGCGGAACATCCGTTGTTACCGCTGTATACCCTATAGAATGGAAGGATAAAAAAATCAACCTTTTAGATGCTCCCGGTCTTTTTGACTTTGCATCAGGCGTTCGCGAGGCTCTTACCGCCGCCGAATCGGCATTAATAGTTCTATCAGGTAAATCAGGTCTTACCGTAGGCGCCGAGCAGTGCTATGAGCTTGCTCGTGAGCAGGGCAAGGCTACCGCATTTTTTGTATCTAAATTAGATTCCTCACACGCACATTTCTACCGCATAGTTTCTATACTTACAGGTCGTTACGGCGCCGTTATCTGCCCCGTATTTGTTCCCCTTTGTGAGGGCGACCATGTTGTATCCTATGTAAACCTCATTAACGGCAAGGGCTACACCTTTGACGGCATTACCCCCAAAGAATGTGAAGCCGGCACCGATGATAATATTGAGGCTATGCGCAGTATGATGATTGAGGCCGTTGCATCTGTTGACGAGGAGCTTATGGAAAAATACTTCTCGGGCGAGGAATTAACCGAGGATGAAATTCTGGACGGTCTTAAAAAGGGTATGCTTTCGGGCGACCTCTGCCCCGTATTCAGTGGAATCGGTCAGAACGGCGACGGCATTATTCCTATGCTTGATGTTCTTGCAGAGGTTCTTCCCTCCCCTGCAGATGTTCCCTTTAAAATTAAAAAGGGTGAGGATATGGAGGTTGCATACAGCACTCCCGACGGTGCCGCAACCGCAGTTGTTTTCAAAACCATTGCCGACCCGTTTGTTGGTAAGCTTTCATACTTTAAGGTTCTTAAGGGTACCTTTAAGGGCGATATGAAGGTTAAGGTCAGCCGCACAGGTGATGAAGAAAAGCTTTCTAAGCTAAGCTACATAAAGGCAGGCAAGCAGGAGGATGCAGAAGCCATTATAGCAGGTGATATTGGTTGCGCCTCTAAGCTGGGCAATGTTATTACAGGCGACACCCTTTCAGCGGGAGAGGTTGTAGAGGCTGTTACAGTTCCCTTCCCCAACCCAACACTTTCTATGGCGGTTTACCCCAAAAAGAAGGGCGAGGAGGAGAAAATTGCCGCAGGACTTATTCGTCTTGCAGAGGAAGACCCCACCGTTATCTACAAAACCAACCACGAAACTAAAGAAGCTGTTTTATCCGGTCTTGGTGAGCAGCATTTAGATGTTATTGTTTCCAAGCTCAAAGCCAAATTCGGTGTTGAAGTTGAGCTTAAAATCCCTGCAGTTGCATACCGTGAAACCATCCGCAAGTCGGTTAAGGTTCAGGGTAGACACAAAAAACAGTCGGGCGGTCACGGTCAGTTTGGCGATGTTTGGATTGAATTTTCACCCTGCGATGAGGACGGCTTAGTATTTGAAGAACGCATTTTTGGTGGCGCTGTTCCCAAAAACTTCTTCCCCGCCGTTGAAAAGGGTCTACAGGAATCTATGAAAAAGGGCGTTCTTGCAGGCTACCCAATGGTTGGCGTTAAGGCTGTTTTGGTAGACGGTTCTTACCACCCTGTTGATTCCTCTGAAATGGCATTTAAAACCGCCGCTTCCATAGCATTTAAGGAGGGTATCTCCAACGCATCACCTACAATTCTGGAGCCTATTGGCACCCTTACCGCCGTTGTTCCCGATGATAACCTTGGTGATGTTATAGGTGATATTAACAAGCGTCGCGGCAGAGTTATTGGTATGAATCCTCTGAGCGGTCACAAGCAGGAGGTTATGGCTGAGGTTCCTATGGCTGAAATGGGCGACTTCTCCACCGCAATGCGCTCCATAACTCAGGGCAGAGGCACATTTACTACCGAATTTGCAAGATATGAGGATGCTCCCGCACCCATTCAGCAAAAAATTATTCAAAAGGCAAATCAAGAATAGTATGCTTTCATTTTAATAAAAAAACGACTCCGCTTTTAAAACGGAGTCGTTTTTTATGCTATAATTGTCATACAAAATAATTATTTTAGGTGTTTATCAAAATACTCTGCAAAATCAACAACCTCGCCGCTATGTCTGGAATCCTCTGCCGCAAAGGCTATCATATGATTTTTTGCAGAAATTTCTATTTCGCTTAATTCTGCTAATTCTGCATCATTCAGCTCACCTGCAAGATATTTATAAAGGTCAACGATGATACCGTCATCTCCGCCGCCATGACCACCCAAAATACTGTCACCAACATTTGAGTAATCAATATCAAGCAAGGACTGTTTATTGGTTTCAAAATCATAAAGGTCAAAGGCTTCCTTAGCGGGCTTTCGCATATTTGCAATAAGGTCACCCTTGGTACCCATAACGCGGATTCTTCTGCCGCCCCTTGCAAAGGCGCTTGTTGTCATAGAAACCAGTGTGCCGCCCTCAAATTCCATATTAACGGTCTGGTGGTCAATAACATCATTATCGCACTTGTAAACACATTTGCCGTACTGGGTGTTCCAAAGAGCCTTTAAAACCTCACCGTCGGTATCCTTGCCTACGGGCTTTCCGGTAGCGGCGCCGCGGAACCAGTGATTTCCCTTGGCATCATAATAAAGCTTCATTGCATTGTAGGGGCAGGTTTCACCCACAGGGCAGCCCTCAATACAACGCTCGGGTGAGCCTTTGGGAGCATTTTCCTTGCGGAAGTGGGTAAGAGAACCAAATGATTGGATTCTGGTGCAATCCTTATCCAAAAGCCATTGCAGAATATCCATATCGTGGCAACATTTTTGAAGCAGTAAAAAGGAGCTTCTACCCTCATTACCCCAGTTGCCGCGCACAAAGCTATGGCTCTGATGCTCATTGCCAACGCCCTCAATATGCTCTATGTTAATAACATCACCAACAACACTGCCCTTGCCATCTAAACCGGTTGTTATAAGCTTTTTAAGGGTTTTAAAGAATGGTGTATAGCGCAAAACATGGCACACAAGCACCTTTCTGCCGCATTCCTTTGCCTTTTTGCTTATAAGGGCACATTCCTCAGGTGTGGGGGCAACAGGCTTTTCTAAAAGAAGGTCATAGCCAAGCTCCAATGCCTTTAAGGCGGGTTCGGTGTGCATTCTGTCCATTGTGGCAATTATTGCAACATCGGCAAACTTAGGCACTGCAAGAATATTCTCCCAGGATTCAAAACAACATTCATCGGCAACGCCATGCTTTTCCTTAATATAATCGCGGCGATCCTCAATAGGCTCAGCCACGCCTACTACCTTAAATTTTTCAGGCACCATATGCATAATGTTGGTATAGGTTGTGCCTCGGCTACCCGCACCAATAACTATTACCTTAAATTGCTTTTTCTCCATTTTTGTTCACCCTTTTTTGTTATAATTTCAAAGATTTTAATTTGTTGACAAACCACATTTATAGTGGTATAATCCACTTATCAGCTTAATTTTATTGAAATTTTTAATAAATGTATATATAATTATAGATATTTAATCTTTGATTTTATATACTTTTGTAAGGTGGGACTTATGCATCACATTTTTAACATAATCGGCAATCCAAAAATTACAGGTATATCTACTGCCTTTAAGCAGGAATTCGGGCCTGAATTCCGATTCAAGGGCGAAATTCACGACTTCTGGGAGCTTGTTTGCGTTACCGAAGGCGCCATAAGCGTTGCCGCAGATAATAAAATTTTTGCCCTTAAAAAGGGGCAGGCAATACTTCACTGCCCTATGCAGTTTCACAATATAACCGCAATGGGCGGCGAAAAATCCACCATAATTGTTTTTTCATTTTCAGGCGAGGACATTCCGCCACTACAAAACAAAATCTTTGAAATAGGTGATATTTCAAAGGTTAAGGCGCTTTTGGAGCTTGCAAAAAAGCATTATGTAATTCGGCATCACTTTAGCATAAAGGAGCCTAAGGAATTGGGCAACGCCCACCTGATATATGTAAAACAGCTTGAGCTATTTCTTTTAGAGCTTGCAAACAACAGCGAAAGCGAAAAAAGAAACCAATCCCCAAGTGCAAAAAATTACTCCCTTATTGTTAAAACCATTAACAATAATATTGACAAACGCCTTTCAATAACCGAGCTTGCCGAGCTTTGCAATATGAGCAATATCAATCTGCAAAAAACATTTTCAAAATATGCGGGTGTAGGCGTTATGGAGTATTTTAACCGCGCCAAAATGCAAAGAGCCACCGAAGTGTTAAGGTTGGGGGCATCGGTTAAGGAAGCCGCTTTACAGGTGGGATTTCACGACCAGAACTACTTCAGCACCGTTTTTAAAAGAATAACGGGTCGCTCCCCCGGCAGTATACAAAAATAATAAAGACACTACTAAGGTTGAATAAAAAATATGCCCTGCTACTTGGTCGGGTAGTTTTTTACTATCCTTTATACTCTTACAAAATTTTCTACATCGTCTACGGTAATTTCGTGCCTTGCATCGGGTTCATAAGCTTCGGCAGAAATATCCACAGCCTTAATGTTTTTGCCGTGTCTTATAAAATATCCATAGGAGTTAAGGGTGCCAAAAACATTTGCATCGGGGTAGCCCTTGGGATTTTCGGGAACCTCATTGGGAACGGTCTGCTCCCCGCCCATCATTTCTAAATGAATATCCTCTAAACGGACATTTTCTACAGGGTGGTCGGGAAGTCCCACAACCATACCCGCATAGTGATTAAAGGGCAGCTTTTCCACATGCCTGAAATATGGTCCGCGCTTACGGGGAAGCTCCTCGTAGGGGCCTGTATGTATAATATGGCTGAATTTAACATTTTTAATACTGCCTATTCCCGTACCCTCGGGACCGCGCGCCCTGTCGCCAATTATTACAAAAAACGGGCAACCTACATTTTTGAGTGTGATATTTGTAAAGGTAACGCCGTCAATTTCGCCGCCGTCAACCGCCTCTACCGAAAGTCCAACCGAACGGGTATCATAAATAACACAATTGCTAACCGCAACATTTTTAAAGCCACCATTGGATTCCGTTCCAAGCTTAATGGCGTTGCACTCACTGGAAACAATGCAGTTTGTTATGGCAAGATTTTCGGTAAAACGCTTTCTACCCAAAACCAATGAGCTTTTTGGCACTATGCCGTCATCACCACTACGGATAATGCAATCAGATATAACGGTATTTTTACAGCAATCAATATTAATTCCATCAATGTGGGTATCAATTAACAGTCCGTTTATTCTTATATCATCACAGCCTGCAAGATATATTGCAAGGTCGGTGGCATTGTAAAGGCTGAAGTCTTTAAGCACTACATCGGTACATTCTTTAAAAGCTATTGCCTTTGCACCGCGAAAGGAACCCCTTGCGCAAACTCCTATTCCGCGAACGGGAGTAAAATCATCACTTTCATACTTGCTTTGCATATCTATTCGACCTGCGCCGGTTACCGAAATATGCTTTAAGCCTTCTGCCACAAAAAGGCTGTGGTGAAAAAAGGTATGAGATGCATCCTGATAAACGGCATATGGAATAGCTTCATCGGGTGCGAAATCATTTTTTAAATCGCGGCTACCTAAAATAAGGGCGCCTGCATCCAGCACAATATGAATATTATCCTTTAAAAATACAGTTCCCATAAGATATGTGCCGCTTGGAACATAAACAGTACCACCGCCGACCTTGGCGCAGGCATCTATTGCCCCTTGAAAAGCATCACGACAAAGGGTTCTGCCATCCCCAACCGCGCCGTAATCTAAAATATTGAACATAAAATTCAACCCCACTTATCTGATTTTTTCACTTTTAAAGTATAACATAAAACATAAAACATTTCAACATACGGACTTTTTTAAAACCTAGCCGCTTTGTTGTTGACTTTTTCACTTTAATGTGTTACTATAATGATACATCATTGCTTTAAACTGTGATAATATGATTTCGCCCTTGAGCAGGAGGTTTACATATGATAAACATAAAAAATGATATGACCGACAGTCTTTTTAAAGCTATCCTCACCCTTGAAACGGTAGAGGAATGTTACAAGTTTTTTGAGGATGTTTGTACCGTTAAAGAAATAAAAGCAATTGCACAAAGACTTGAGGTTGCAAGAATGTTAAAAAACAAACAGCTTTACAGCAAAATAGTTTCAGATACAGGTGCTTCCACCGCAACCATAAGCCGTGTAAATCGCTCGCTTATGTACGGCAGTGAGGGCTATGACATTGTTTTTTCCAGATTAGAAGAAGAAAATAAATAGCAAAAAAGCCGCATATTATTAAAATGTGCGGCTTTTAAAATATTTAAATAATAAAAAGGGGATTTTATTATGAGCTTTAAAGAAATTAATGTTACCGAAATTAACGAAAGCTTTATTAAAAACATTGGCGATGAATGGATGCTTATTACAGCAGGCAACAATGAAAAATATAATATGATGACGGCAAGCTGGGGCTTTGCGGGAGTTATGTGGGGTGAGCCTATGGCAATTGCCGCAGTACGCCCCCAGCGTTACACAATGGAATTTATTGAAAAAGAGGATTATTTCACCCTTTCATTTTATGGGGATAACAAAAAAATCCACGCAGTATGCGGCAAGGAATCGGGCAGAGATGTAAACAAAACCGAAAAAACCGGTCTTACTCCCCTATTTGATGCCGAAACAAAAGCTCCCTACTTTAACGAAGCAAGGCTTGTGCTTATATGCAAAAAGGTTTATACTGAAAAGCTTGATAAAAATGCCTTTTTAGACGAAGATATAAAGGCAAAATGGTACCCGAATGAGGACTACCACACAATGTTTTACGGCAAGATAATAAAAGCTTTAATTTCTGAATAAGCTATTGCAAAAGCAAAAAAATTGTGCTATAATAATCCCGCAAAAGAATAAACACAGATCAACAAATATTATTTGTTACCGAATATACCGCATCGACGGTATGTAAGGTGGTAAGGGAATTGCGGTGAAAATCCGCAGCAACAGCCATTACCGTAACTCCTGCATTTTTGCAAGGTCAAGTCGGAATGCTTATCGGTCTGTGACACGCAAAAGGCTCTTGGGCAACGGGGAGGCTGTGTAGGATTTTAAAAACGCGGTATAGCAGGATACCGTTTTCTACAAAAGCACCCTCAGAAGGGTGCTTTTGTTTTAGCCAGAGCATTCAAACTCGAATCAGCCTTAAATGGCTATTTTTAGGCATACTTTGGTTCATCGAACCTCATAGGCGGCAGCCTTATGAGATTCTCTTCACCAAATTCTGCTTTAAAAATTGCACATTTAAGGTCAAAGAGTTTTGTTAATAACATTATTTTTTGTTATACTAGGCTAAAACGCAGTAAATCCTAACGGATTTACGAGTATTTAAAAAAAGTAGAACGAAAAATATGTGTTTCAAAACCTGGTTCAAGTTTAAAGGCTCCGGCTATCCTTTTAGCAATTTCTATAATAGAAAGGATAATAAAATTATGAAAAAATTAGCAAGTATTTCAGTCAGCCTGCTTCTTTTGGCGGTGTGCATTTTAAGTCTCACCGCCTGCGGAGAATCTGTACCCAAGGATGGAGTTTGGAAGGACGCAACCTATCTTAAAAACACAGAGTTTGGCAGCGGCAAAAACACCGTTGCGGTAGAGGTAAAGGCGGGTGAGCAATCGGTTATATTAACCGTTAAAACCGATAAGGACACCGTTGGCGACGCCCTTTTGGAGCATAAGCTTATTGAGGGTGACGAGGGTCCGTACGGTCTTTACATTAAAAAGGTAAACGGAATAACCGCCGATTATGATGTTGATAAAAGCTATTGGGGCTTTTACATAAACGGCGAATATGCCACTACCGGCGTGGATACCACAAAAATAACAGAAGGTGCGACCTACAAGCTTGAATACACAAAATAAAATTACCGAAAAAAAGCCAAAGAAAAGCAATTTTCAAAAACTGTTAGAGCTTATAATCTGCACTATGTTTGGCTCACTTATGTTTTGCTCAAAGCAGATTATGGCACTGCTACCCAACATTCACCTGCTTGGAATGTTAATAATGGTAGTAACTGTTTGTTTTCGCAGTAAGGCGCTTGTTTCAATTTACATATTTGTTTTTTTAGAGGGACTATTAGGTGGTTTTTCTCTATGGTGGATTCCTTACCTTTATGTGTGGACGGTGCTTTGGGGTATAACAATGCTTATACCAAAAAGAACACCTAATATGGCAAAAATGGTGATTTACCCAATCATCTGCGCCCTGCACGGCTTTGCATTTGGTATACTTTATTCTCCCGGACAGGCTTTGCTTTTTGGTTTGAACCTTGAGGGCACAATTGCCTGGATAATTACAGGTCTGCCATATGATGCCATACACGGAACAAGCAATTTTATTACAGGGTTTTTAATTTATCCCTTATCCGAGCTTTTAAAAAAGCTTGTTTATAACAAAAAAATAAATTTATAAATGAAACTAAAAATCGGTTGGCTCAAATGAGTCAACCGATTTTTTTAATTAATCAATAGGAATAAACACATCGCCTGCATTATCTACCTCATAAACATAAATGGAGAAGCTCTGAGCAGGAACAACATCATAAAAGCTGTTTCCGTTATAATTAATTGTGCCATCAGAGGGAATAGAAACAGCCGCCTCTGTTGGGGTAATACCCTCAGGATTATAGGTGTAACGGGTTATTTTGGAGTAATCGTTAGCCTTTTCTAAATTAAATGTAACATTTGTTGCGGTGCCTAAGGTATTAACGGCAAGAACAACAAGATTACCGTTTTGGTCACGCATAGAGCTTGCGTAAATACCGCCCTTTTCATTGCCCGTAACGGTGGTGTTATAAACGCTTCCGCTTTTTGCGCTCATATATTTACCCAAAAGGTTAAGTCCGTAATAGGTAACGCGGGGTGCATAGCTTGCATACTTTGCATAATCACGGCAGGCGCAATATGCCTTTGTGCAGGTATCGCCAATAGTAGCAAAGGAGGGGCAGGTGCCGCAAACATGAACACCGCCTACGAACTCGCCGCCCGTACTGAACTGAGGAGTCCATAGCTGGTCAAAAATCTGCCAGGAAATAATATTATCCACGCCGTTATTCATTGCAGAGGTAAAGCCTGCCGCAAACTGTGTCATCTGCATAGCCAAACCGCTACCGAGTTTACAGTCATTTGCGCCTGCATTATATTCATCACACCAGAAGGCTCTGTCGGCTGCGCCATTTTCCTCTAAAATTTCTTTAAAATAGGTGAAGTTATCCTCTGCTCGGTCATAGCAACCGTAGGGGTCATAAATAGAGGTTTCGGAATTAAGGGGTTTTGCATAAATGTGGGAGGAAAGAATATCTACCATACCTGCATATTCGGGATTTGCCTTTTCAAAATCAAGATAATAATCAAGGAAGGAAACGGGTCGATTCTGGTCGCGGTAGATTGACTGATTGGGACCGATAATTCTGTATTTATCTCTTATTCCTGCCTCTTTCAAAGCATCGTGCAGACCCTGAACCAAGCGGGTCCACTGAGGATAGCAGAAGTATGGGTCGATTTCATCCTGCTGGGGATTATCCTTTCTACCCGGCTCGGTAAAGGCGAGAAGATATTTAACATTATAAACGCCGTTTGCCTCACAAGCCTCTAGTGCCTGACGCATCCACTCGCCGTAGCGAAGGGAGGCAATTATCATTCTTCTTTCATCGGCGGTTTCATTTCCTGTGAAGTTGTATTTTGCCGATTCGTTGTACTTATCCTTATAGCCGTAGGTAATTTCTACACCGTAGTTATCATCATCGCTATAGCCTTCCTCATATCCTAAAAGATAATAAATTTCAGGTATGGAGGAAACTCGGGTAATAAAGAAGGGGATGTTCCAGCCCGCGTTTAAAATAATATCAATATCACGATCCTGAAGCATTTTTGCCCATTTGTAGAATGCCTTCATTTCGGGGGTATTCCAGTCCCAACCGTCAAAGGTCTCGTTGGTTTTTACCTGAGTATTAGTTCCGTTTACATTTACGGTTTGATAGGTTTCATTAAGGTTGCCTGCCGCAAAGCTGGATTTAAATATGGTACGAACCGAGGTAATACCCGAATCCTTAAGTCTATCCATTTCTATAGCGGCCTGCTCCTCGGTATAGGTTCTGCCGTGAATGGGGTCATCCATAAAGGTAAAGCAATGGTAAACTGTGGATGTAACACCCTCAAAATCGGTATTTATGGGATTGCTTGCATTACCTATAGTTATTGTTCTGTCGGTAGCAAGGGATAAAACGCTGTTGTAAAGATATTCTCTGTCAGCATTGCTTTCGGTAAAGGAACCGTCCTTATTCTTTGCAGAATAGGCTTCCTTTGCTACACCATAAATTGAGGGACGGTAGGTTTCGGTGTAGATGATATTTAATGCTCCGCTCTCATCATAATATTTTAAATATGACCTTACGGCATAGTCGCTTAAATAATTATCTTCACTAATATTAATTAAAACTCCCGTAAAATCAATATAATAATCGCTTTCAGCAAAGACCTTGTTTATGCCCTTTTCAAAGCTGTATGCAACACCCGTTCTGACAGTATGAACTTCATTATTAAGTGTGTATTTACCATCTATTACAAGATCCTCTGCCCCTAAAGCGTCTGCCTTAACCGCAACGGTACCGTACTCAATAGCGCGAATACCATATTCGTTATTGGCTGTTAAAAGCTTTTTGTCAATGCTGGTTTTATGACGAATGCCCTGCTTGCCGTTTAATCTGATAGCAGTGCCTATTGGCTTAAATGAATCGGCAGTAAGCATTTCAGAAACATTTTCAGGTGCGGTTCTTGTAACCTTTACATTATCAATATAATAGGTTGCAGCACCGTCAAGGCGGAAATAGATGTAAGCCGTACAGTCCTTGTTAGCAGTAAAGGTGGTAATTATGGTAAGATTATTGTTTGAAAACATCAGTTTTTTAAGCAAATCGTTTTTGGTAAATCTATCTCCACTGCAATACTTGTTATCGAGGGTAATGGTTCTGCTGCCGTTCGAAATTGTTTTTGTACAGCCTGTACCGCTTGTGGTGGCGTCACAGTAGGCGCCTGTATAGCCTTCAATTGTGGTGCCATCTGCTCCAAGCGTTAAGGTACTGCTGCTTCCCGCAACGGTAGAAAGTCCAAAATTTAAAGCAACAGAGTTATCGGAAACTCCGCTTAAATCCAAAGCGTAACTGAAGGTATAGGTATAACCTCTTTGGATTTTATAAGGCTCGGAATAGGCAAGTCCATACTCGGTTTTATTCTTAACGCTAAGGCTGTAATTACCTTCACTGACCGCAACAGATAATGCTGCGCGCTGAGCATCTGCAACTTTCCAGCCGTTAGTGCTGTTGTTTTCAAAATCGTAGTTGCCGTCGGTAGGAGAGGAAACACAATCCTTAACAAGCATAAGATTATCAATATAAATGTAATCATTGCTGCTTGAAGCATAATTAAAGCAAAGATTTATTTCGGTATTTTCGCCCGAATTAAAGGTGAATTTAACCTCATTCCAGCTACCCACCGCAGTAGTACCCGTAGTAGAATTAAGTTTTTTATAATCAATAGGATTACCGCCCATATTTGCAGTGGCGGTGATATCCATATCAGTAGGCAAAAGACAAACGAAGTTTAAATAATCCGCAGTGTTGTTAAGACTATAGCTAAATGAAAGGGTATAATAGGTATCCTTTATAAGCCCTGCTATTTTGCGGTATGTTGCGCCCTGATTTTTAATTTTAAGCGATTTACTGCCGTTGCTTGCAATATTGCCGGATACGCTAGCCTCAGTAACCTCTGAGGAAGTCTTAGCAACTGTTTGCCACCTGTCATCACCACTTAAAAGCTTTAAATCCTGACCTGCTTCATAGTCCTCAAAGCTACCGTTTTTAATTAAATTAAAATTATAAAATTCGGCATAATAGGAAGAAGCAAGGGCTGAATCTACCGTAACAGTATTAGAGAGTGAAACCTCTTTACCGTTACAGAACCAACCGCGGAAGCCAACATTGGCATAAGGAACTGCGGTAAGGGTGGTTTTACCGTTTGCGGTGCTTTCGGTTACGGAGCCAAGAGTTTCATCGCAATATGCTGAACCAATGGCAAGAATCCCGTTTAAAAAGGCTCCCGACTCGCCTGCGGCTACAAAGCCAACACATATAATTATGGCAAGCAAGGTTCCGGTAAGCTTTTTGAAAAACACCTTAGTTTTTTGGGATTTTAAAAGCTTCAATATTTTTTCCTCCCTATCAGATGAAAATTAGTTTGTTTCAACAACTTTTATACTTCTTTTTTACAATAAATCATAAAAAAAGTCAAGAATTGTAAGCATCCAATAACAGGGATAAATGTTTAATTATGACATATTTTTTTACAAAAACCTTTTAATAAAGCCAATTGCACTTAAAAATAATGTTTATTTTAAACATATAGAAATTATAAAAATTTAAATTCACCCATTTAAATACCGCTACTTTCTTTTGCAGTAGCTTGTTTTTTTACATTCAGGACATTTAATAAGCCTTTTTCCCATAAAATGAAAATATGCAGAAATTTGATACCATTTTGGCTTAAAGCTTGCCCCACATTCAGGACAAACATAGGTTCCGGACATAATGCAAATGTGAGCAATCAGAAAAATTACAGCAACAGGAATTGCAATTACAAACCAAGGCACATCATAATGCTTATCAAACCAATTTACGGTACATCCGGATAAGGATAGCATTAAGAGAAGCAAAACGATAACGCTAAATAATTTTCTCACTCATATCACCTCGGGCTTATTATACCATTATTTTGCACGAAGTACAACATCCTTGCGCAAAACGCAAGTGTTTACAGCAAAGCCGTAACACCATTGATGCGAAGTATCACATCGTTTGCACCGTAACACCGTTTACAACCTGTCGCAACTCCGTTTTATGTGCGCAGAAGCGGAAAGATGTTTGCACTACACACAAAATGATTTTTTGTCCTTTGGACACGAACACTAAAATATCAATAACTTATGCATAACTAATAATTATGGCGGTTCGAATCCACCTTGACGGAGATTTTTATATTCGTCTGCGGAGCAGACACCGAACTTCTTACCTATTACTTTTTACTTATTACTTCCCAAAAATCCGAGGATTTAAAGAACAAGTGAAAAGTGAAGCTACAATAGTGAAAAAGTAAAAATCCCCGTTCTTACGAACGAGGATTTTTGGCTGTTACAAACCGTTTAGATGCCAAGGTTTTATGAAGCGTTTTCAAATTTCAACGTATAAGTATCTCTAGGATCTAAATCATAGATATTGAAACTGTCTTTCGATGATTCCCCAACTGCAATTGGATCGGAATAAATATGACCCGAGTCTACGACAATACCTTCGCTATCATATAGTTTATACCCTAAATTTACATTAGAACTTTCATTTATTTTGTCTGTCTTAGATACCAATTTCAAAATAACATCGAAATATAGTGTTGCTTCTCCATCATAATTAACTTCGCTTTTATATTCCAATTTTGTTATCTGAACGGTACTCGTATAAGAACTATATCTCATATCTTTGAATGTTGCTGGTATTGTAGGCAAATTAACTTTTACAGAAATAGAAGGAAGGTCAGATATGTTTAAAGCCTTAGCTTCAAAATGTGTACCATCAGCAAGCGTTACTTCTAACGAAAGAGTTCCAGAACTGCTTGCACTTCCTTGCAATTCAGAATCTTTAATATAAATTCCACATAAATATCTGGAAGAATCCCAATGTTGATTTGTCCAATCTGTAAAGTCGTTAGATGTAAACGGAATATCTTTTTTAAATAAATTCGTATCGGTTTCATCCGTGATAGTTATGCTTGCTGTGCCGCTAGCAGAAAGATATGTGTCTGTTGCATCTTGAAGGCCAAAGAATACAATATGATACTTATTTGTGTCATCGTATTCAACTTCTCTATCACTAATATATTGTATAGACGTACTCGGCAACTCCTCTTCATAATCTTTGTCGTTATAATTGGTGTCACCATAAGAATTGTTTGAATCTTCTCTACATCCGGTAAAACAGCATATTAATGCTAATATCAAAATTACTACCAAAAATCTTTTCATAATTACACTCCTAGAATCTTATGTTATAAATTATAACATATATTTATAACATTTGTCAAGGCATAATATCGGTGAGGTGATTTAATATGAAAGAAAAACTCATCATAAACAAAAAATCATTAAAAGGTGAAGACGGTTACAAAACTTTTTCTATCCGAATAAAAGACGAAACAGTTGCAAATCTTGATAAATTGGCTACGGAAACAAACCGTTCAAGAAATGAATTGATAAATATATTACTTGATTATGCCATAGAGAATAGCGAAGTAAAATAAAGAAAAGCACCTGACTCCGTTTGGAATCGGGTGCTGTTTTTGTTTTGTAGGGACAGGCGTCCTCGACTGTCCGTTTCGGTCGTTCGAATTCATATTGTCTTAAATTTTAGTGATATTGTGCCGTTGGCGGAGTGAACTTCTTCACTATTACTTTTTGCTTATTACTTCCCAAAAATCCGAGGATTTAAAGAACAAGTGAAAAGTGAAGCTGCAATAGTGAAAAAGTAAAAATCCCCGTTCTTACGAACGAGGATTTTTGGCTGTTCCGAACCATTTAGATGCCAACTGCAAGTCAGAGCATATCAAAAAATATTGATTATTTATATTGTGCTTAGTTTGACAATCACCAAAACTGCTTTCGGTATTGGGTTGGGGATAAACCGACTTTTTGTTTAAATAGTTTAGAAAAATGATAAACATCATCCATACCGGCAAGTCGGCCGATTTCACTAATCGAGAGGGGAGAATTTTTGAGTGCATCTGCAGCTGCCGCTATGCGAAGATCAATAACATAATCATGAAGGGATGTGCCGGTGTTTTCTTTGAAAATTCTGCCGAGATATACAGGGTTATAGCCTAGTTTTTCAGCAATGCTTGAATTGGTGATTGGTTCGTTATAATGGTCTTGAATATATGCGATTGCTTGTTTGGTAATGTTATGTGCTTTAGGCGCATCGGCGCTATTTGCGCGAAGAATTTGAAGTAAGATTTGCTTCAAATAAGAGGAAAGCAGCTGCTTACTCCACAAATCCGAAATGGCAGATTCAAAAACAAGATTTCGAATTGAATGCTTCAAATTTATTGCTTTATATAGAACAATCGGTGAGTTTAATTCTTTATAATCATCAATAATACCGCAATCAAAGCAGTCCTCGGCGCGAAAAGCCTCGGAATAAAGAGGGTGAAAGGTTTGAGAAATGTTGGAAAAAGCCATACTATAATCAAAATTTAAAACATAATAATCTGCCCATTCAAGTTGCCATTCATAAGTCGTTCCGGCCTTAAAAATAAAAATAGAATCCGGTTGAAGAATATGGATCGTCCCATCAATAACAATAGACCCTTTACCGTCCAAAATATAGAATAGGCGGGAATCTCGACTTTTTAGAGGCTTAAAAAAATCGCGGAATGAACTTTTAATGGTTGGATGTACATGTAATGCTTGTCGTACAAATGGTTGCTCTTCAAATAATAACATAAGATCACTCCTCAAAAAAACTATACCACATCGCCAAAAGATTGTAAATAAAAAGTTGAAAAAATACAAATTTAAGTATAGGTTTGCCATTTGAAAGCTCTATTGTCGATGATAAAATTAAAACAAAAGGAGTGCATTACTATGAAAAAAATAAGAATGGCAATTATCGGTTGCGGAAGATTCGCAAAATTCTTCGTTCCACTTTTTAAAGCTCATCCATTCACCAAAAAAGTTTACGTGTGCGATTTGATCCCCGAAAAAGCTAAACTTTACAGTGAACGTTTTGGCGTTGAAATTATAAATTCTTTTGAAGATGTTTTAAATAATAAGGAAATTGATTGTGTTATAAACTTTACTCAGCGTCATATTCACGGTGAAATTGTAACACGTGCTTTAAAGGCTAACAAGCACGTTTACTCTGCAGTTCCTATGGCATCCACCGTTGAAGAGTGCAAAGAGATTGTAGATTTAGTAAAACAAACGGGGCTTATTTATTTAATGGGTGAAACCTGTTATTACTATCCCTGTGCTATGTATTGCAGAGAAGCATATAAAGAAGGTAAATTTGGTGATTTCAGCTACGGAGCATCGCAGTATTATCATCATATAAATGATATTGGTTACGGAAAGATAGCCGAAGAACGCGGTATGCCCCCTCTTTTATATCCCACCCACTCCACCGCTATGATAATTTCAGCAGTTGATTCTTATGTTAAGAAAGTTGCTTGTTTTGGCTTTGCAGATAAATCTAAGGATAAAGCATTTGACAAAAACAAAAATATGTGGAATAATGAACATACCAACCAATACGTTTTAATGGAGCTCGCAAACGGCGGTACTGCACGTGTTACTGAAGCCAGAGGCTTTGGTTGGGGAAAACCAAGTTCTTATATTTCCTCTCTGTATGGAACAAAAGGAAGCTATGAATTTAGTAACGCCCAACATATACTTGTTGAAAAAGATTTTACCGCTCCAAAAGAAAAGGTTATTTTAACCGACGTAAGTGACTACGTAAACCCCTTTGATATGACCGCAAATAAAGACCTTCCCGATTTCAAAAACAGAGTAGCAAACGGTGAGTGGCAATGGAATAACTATTCCCCGATTCAGCAAAAGGAAATTGACCGCTTACCCAAGGAATTTGACAGTCTTGATAATGGTCATATGGGAACACACAAATTCCTTGTTGATGACTTTTTAAAGGCGGTATATTATAAAAAACAACCAATCTTAAACGCCTGGGCTGCGGCACGCTATACTATCCCCGGGCTTGTTGCCATTGAATCGGCAAAGCAAGGCGGCGTAACACTTCCGGTCCCCGATTGCGGCCCCGCACCAAAAAGATAAGGAGCTAATCTTTTGATGGGATATTTATATTTATTCCTGGCATTAGTCGGTGGTTTGGTTAAGGGGTTTAGCGGAAAAAAGATTAGCGGAGACGTTCATACGTTAAAGGACTGCTTTTTTGTCAACTTTCTTCGTGTCCTTTTTTGTGCTGCAATAAGTTTTTTGGTTTTGATTTTGAAATCTTCAGAAAGTTTTGCGCTTCCGCAACTTGTTCATTTACCATTTTACCTATTTTCGGCGATATGTATGGCAACATTTTGCGTAGTCTTTATGTTCGGATATAAAACGGCTGCATATATGTATTTGAGCGTTTTCGGTATGCTCGGCTCGGTAATTACCGGTTTTTTGGGAGTTTTGATTTATAATGAACCGCTTTCCGCAGGCAAGCTTTTTGGAATGATAATGTTAATTGCGGCGGTAGTGATTATGGCAAAATACAATAAAGCAATCACTTTACGAAAGACAGTCAAAATTTTACCGTTGTTGATTCTCGCTGCGGTAAGTGTTGCGCTTTCGGATTTTTCTCAAAAAATATATGTGTATGAAATTGGCAGCAGCGCGACCGTTTATAATTTCTATACCTATGCGTTTTCAGCATTATTGCTTTTACCTGCATTTTTACTGGCGAAAGGAAGCCTGATTAAAGATAGCGCACCGCTTTTAAGTAGACATCATCTGCTTCTTTGTTTGTTGATAGCAGCTGCATTATTTTTAAACTCTTTTTCAAAAACACTCGCAGCAAGGTATCTTTCATCGGCGGAGATTTATCCGGTTTTGCAGGGAGCAAATCTTATCGCTTCGGCAGCCTTGGCACATATATTTCTTAAGGAAAAGATTACTAAGCGATGCCTTCTTGGAATGGCGGTTGCATTTTTCGGGCTTATGATGATGAATTTTTTCTAAGCTATTTTCGGAATAATGTTGCGCATTAGACTATCTAAATGAAAAAAGGGCAGACTTAGCGATAATAAATCACTAAATCTGCCCATTGTTTTTACTTCGGTGGTTCTCATCTAACCCTTTCAGCCACAAAACAAAAAACCGACTCGCTTGAGTCGGTTTCTGTTTTGGTGGGAGCGGGTGGATACTCTGCGCCTACACCATTTCGACCGCCCCGGGCGGTGCCCGAAATGCTTTGCAGTGCTCGAGACTTCACAGTCCCAAAAGCCTATCGCGGCTTTTGGGCTGCTTCGACGTACACCACCTTCGGTGGTTCTCATCTAACCCTTTCAGCCACAAAACAAAAAACCGACTCGCTTGAGTCGGTTTCTGTTTTGGTGGGAGCGGGTGGATTCGAACCACCGAAGTCGAAGACAACAGATTTACAGTCTGCCCCCGTTGGCCACTCGGGAACACTCCCATATTAAGCTTTTGCACCAGGTTTAAGTCCTACTATAAAAATAGTGGAGCTGGTGGACGGACTTGAACCCCCGACCTGCTGATTACAAATCAGCTGCTCTACCAACTGAGCTACACCAGCAAACCAAAGTGCCATAATAATATACCACAACTTAACGGCAATGTCAAGAGTAATTTTGAATTTTTTTATCTTTTTTTTGTAGATAAATCAATGATAGGTAACACTTTTCTCAAAAAAATAAGATGAAAGTGTAATTAGAAAGAATTTGTTGTGTTGTGAGGAGCCGTAGGCGACGAACAACACAACAAATTCGGCG
>JAGAOS010000002.1 GCA_017623575.1 Clostridia bacterium | reverse complement strand
TGCTTACACTCCTGTTCGTCCTAAGTGCTGGGGCGTTCCTAAGAAGGCTAAGAACCCCGAAGGCGCTGCATACTTCCTCCGTTACTTCCTTGACACCAGCGAATTCAACCAGTCTTCAACCTTCCACAACAAGCAGTTTGAGACCATTTATAAGAAGATTACTTCTACCAGCGCAAAGAAAACCGTTATGCACGGTTGGGGTGTTGCTGACTATGTTGAGTCTGATACCTATTCCAGAATTTGTAACGCTCTTGCAACCACTACACCTGCTAACATTACCACTCAGCTTAATTCTAAGAAGGGTTCTGTTCAGACAGGTATCGCTCGTGCTAATAAGGACCTTGCCAGAATCAAATAATTAATAGGTAGGTTCATAATTAACATTTAAATTTCTGAATGGCGGGGTTTCACCTCGGGTGAAACCCCCGCCACCTAAAATAATTCAGCCCTTTAAAACCGAAAAGCATTTTTGGCAAAAGGTATATTGTATTTTGGGTTGCCTGGAGCATTCAAGCTTAAATCAGCTTTAAATGCTCCGGCTGGGGAGATATTATTCGAGAATTTTTTAAAAAGGGGAGATATAAAGTGAAAAACAAATTACTTTCCTTGTTATTGGTTGTCACACTGCTTGCTGTAACGATTTCTACAGGTCTGCCTTCTATTTTGGCAGATAGTGAAAATCTTATAACAAACGGTGATTTCTCCGACCATACCAGCAGTTCAATAACAGGATGGGGAATTAGTTTAAACTCCAAATCGCAAGCATCCGGTAAAATTGAAGATAATGTTCAGATTACAGATGACCTTAAGACGAATGTTGTAACCTTCAAAACCGGTGCTGCGGAAGGCACTAGTAGTTTTTATCACAAAAACAAAATTAAAATTGAAAAAAATGCTACTTACACCACAACTTTTTGGGTAAGAGTAAAAAATATAAAAGGCTTAAAGGTATACTTTTATGAGCCGGAATATATAGCCAAGGATGGCTCCCAGAAAACCGATTGGGATGCAGCTGATGGTAAAAATATCTATACATATGCCTACGATAACGGAACCACCCGTGTTTGCCGTACCGATATTCACCATATATGGAAGGTTGCCGAAACAGGTAACGAAATTGGTGATGCTAACGGCGTTTCTATGTTCATTACTCGTAAAGGCAGTGAGGAGCTGGTTTTAACTCCTGATTTTCCCACTGCAAACAGAGAGGGTGAATGGCTGCAGGTTATTCATACCTTTACAACCGGTAATATTGCAGCTCACGAAGCTGTAGCAAGCTATTCCTTTAAGTTTGCCGGAGCAGTAGGTGGTGAAATCTCATTTGCTGATTTTAAAATGAATGTTGTAAAATCAGAGGTTGAGGATTATTATACGCCCACACTTAATGATGATACTTTAGGTTCAGTTTCTAAGGATGTTCCTCTTCTAAATGGTAAGTTAGCTGAAATCACTGCCGAGCCATATGGTGAAAATATCTTTGATGGTTGGTTTGTAGACGGTGAGTTAGTATCTGAAGAAAAAACACTTACCTTCACCTATGACCCTACCAATCCTCCTAAGTATGAGGCTCGCTTTACTAAAGCAGATTGGGGTATTGATGGTAGCTTTGAAACCGGATATTCCAATGGTCAGGTATTAGCTCAGAGTCCCGATGTGTCATACGATGGTAAGAACGATTCTGCCGGTATTTGGAACGGTGAGTTGTTTAAGCAAAGCTCCATGGACGGAAACAATATGTTCTTTATTGATTCTGACTGGGCAAAACACGGTAAAGTTACAATCACTAACGAGCAAGCTCATTCCGGCAAGTTCTCGTTAAAACATCATACAAATTCCCGTTCTATTGGTTATAAAATCCCTGGACTTAGCAAAAACACTAATTATACCATAAGCTTTTATGCAATGACTCTTGGCAGTACTCAGGCTGGCAATACCATTAGCTCTGTTATGGTTACAGATAGCAATATGAGCTGTATGGTTAAAAATTCCAGTAATGCTATAGTTCAAAGAACTGTTGAAGCAGGCGCTTTGGCAAAAATCAGTGCGGCTGATACCAACTTCAGAAATACCTGGGAAAAGGTATCTATTGATTTTAATTCTAAAGACAGTACCGAAGTTATTCTTTGGGTTCGTTCAGAAAAGGACGGCACAGCACTTTATATGGATGATATATCCATTGCTCGTGCTCCTGTTAAATTCAAGCCCACAGTTAATGATTTTAACCTAGGCTTTGCTTCCCCTGCTGAGGGTCAGGTTTGCGTACCCGGTGATGAAGTAACCTTTAAGGCAACTCCTTTAGATGGCAATGAGTTTGACGGTTGGTATTTAGGCAATGAAAAGGTAAGTGCTGATGCTGAATTCACCTTCAAGTTCACCAACGACTATGCCGCAGGTCTTACTGCTCACTTCAAAGCAGGCGAAACAGCAGTTCCCAACGCAGGCTTTGAAACAGGCTATACCGATGGTCAGGTATTGGCACAGGCTACACACGCTTTGCCAAGCGATAATCCCGACACCACTTGGACCGATGAATCCTGGCTTGCTACCACTAAAGATAATATCCACTATTTTGATTCCAACAACGGCGGCACCTGGCGTAAAGCAAACATTTCTACCGCATACGCACATACCGGTAATTTCTCTGTTGCTTTTGACGGTAAATATGGTGCCTTGGGTAAAAAAATTACCGGCCTTAAGAAAAACACCAATTATAATATTTCTTTCTATTCGTTGATCCAGGGTGCTACAGATGCTACCATTGGTAGCTTTAAGATTACAAAGACCAATGAAACCATTTATAATGCAGATGGTAAGAGTAAAGCAGCATCCGAATGTATTGCTGCTTCGGATAAGAAGTACGGTTATTATGATAATTGGGGCAAATGTACTATGGAATTTAACTCAGGTGATAATACTGAGGTTATTTTCTGGATGTACCACGATAAGCTTGGTATAGTTTATTTAGATAACTTTGCCGTATTTGAATCCGTAGCTGTTGAAATTGCTTCGGGTCTTGGCGGTAATGCTTATGCCGATTTTACAGATTCCAGTATTCCTAAAGGTTCTGTTATTACTTTTTCGGCTACACCTTTAGAGGGTAATACCTTTGATGGTTGGTATGATAATAGTGGTACAAGGGTATCTACTTCTCAGAAATATAAGTTTACCGTGACTGAACCTATAAAATTAACAGCTTATTTTAACGGTCCTAACAAACCTCCTCGTGATGAGTTTTTAAACAGAGGACTTGATGGTACTTTTGAAAGCTACAGTGATGGAGCTTTAATCAGTGGTTGGCACGGTTATGAAGCCAGCAAGCTTACTGATTTAACTTGGGCATCCTATAGGGTTGTAGATTTGAAGGCTGACAAAGCAAAAGCCGAACCTAAATATCCGAATTGTACTGCTTATGAAGGTGATAAAGCACTTGTAATAGGCGCTCGCTACAATAATAGCGTTTTCGATTTGGATGGATTGATTCCAAATGCTGATTATAGATTTTCTTTCTATGTTTTCCAACCGGATGCTGACAGAGTAAATGCAAGTATTCCTAACATTGCTGTCATAGGTGAAAATGATGTTAACTTATCAAATAAAATCTATTCATCTGTAAAAAAGGTGGAAACTGATAGCGGCTGGAATAAAGTAACTATATACTTTAATTCTGAAAGCGATACTTCAGTAAGACTGTTCCTTAGATACGATGCAGATAAGCAGGATACCAAGGGAACCGAGATAGGCGCACTTCTTATTGATAACTTCGAGCTTTATCAGTATAGCGCACCAAAAGAAGTTGTTAACGGCGATTTTGAAGATGGCGCTATGAAATGGTATGGCAATACTAATGTTGTTCCTGATGGTGACAATAATGCCCTTGCTCTCAACCAACAAGAGTATGCTTATAATAATGTAGCAGTTGATGAATATTCATCATATGTTGTTTCTTTTAAGGCTAAGGGTAACATTACTGCCGCAGCTATGGATATGACAAAGGTTGTAGTAAATCCGAAAAACTACATATCTTCTGTAAGTTATTTGGATGTTGATAACGACACATGGAATGAGTATAGTTTCAAGGTTTATTCCGGTGTTCAAAAGAGCATGAACATTGCGTTTAAGGCAAATGAAGATGGCGCAATGATTGATGATGTTAAGATTGAAAAGCAAAAAAATAATGCGGGCTCTATAATTGAGTGTATTGACTTTGAGTCCGATCGTTTTGCATTAACAAAAGCATCTTCATATTCAATGTATTACAGTACTGCACCTGAAAATGATCCATATGTTTATTCGGGCAAAGCATCACTTAAATTTACCTACAATGAGCTTCTTGAAAATACAAGCGAAATTTTCGATGAAGCTTGGCTTTCATATCAGCCTGTGCCCAATGGTACTATAAAAGTTAGTATGAAGTATAAAATTGTGGATGGTGTTTCCGGCGGTGCAGTCGGTCTTGCACCGGAATATAGTGGTATATACGGTGGCGAATCAGGTTTTGAGCATATCTCCAAAACTGATGAATGGCAAAGTATTTCTTTCTATGTTAACAATACTACACACGCTGTATTTAAAACAAAAATAAATAGCGTAGCAGGTAGTACTAGTTGCGATTTCTATATTGATGATATTGTGATTTCTGTTGCTCCGCCTATGGTTAGTGAGGAAAACTCCAAGATGACCTATTGTGAGCGCCTTTACAATGCAATTGATAACGAAGGCTTTGAAAGCACCCCCTCTGCAGCAGATTGGAAGGGACTTCCCACTACTGCTAAGGTGATTAAGGGCGATGCTCTCAAGGGCAAGCATTTCCTCCGCGCCAGCGCAGGTACACACTATGTTCTTGAAGTTCCTGTTAGCGCAGGTGTTGAATATTACTTTGCGGCCTCTGTTCGCGGTACAGCTACAACTGTAGGTAGCATTGGTGTTACCATTGATAAAGAAGGCACTACTTACTATGCCAACCGCGATGAAGAACCTGCTTCTATAGTTGAATTTGATTCTGAAGAAAAAGGTTGGAAACGCAAAGGCTTTAGATTTATTACCGACGGTAGCGGAATAGCTTATGTTACTATTGATGTTACCTCCGGTGTGTTGGATATTGATAGCGTAATGATGTTTACAACAGATTACGGCTACCGTTATGATCCTAACGATTATACCGTATATGTACCTTACGATTACGATAATCTTAAGTCATCCACTACCGTTATCAACGGCGGTTTTGGCGAGCAGCCTTATTATGATGGCGATGTTGATGGTGTTGTTGATGATACAGGCTCACCCTCTACCGGTGACAGTGTAGCAATGCCTGTTATGATTATTGTACTTGCAGTTGTTGCAAGCTTCGTGTTAATGTTTATAAGAAAAAGAAGGGAAGGTGCAGATAATGCGTAATAGTAAATTAATTAAACTTATTTGCTTAATTATTTGTTTATTTATGGCAATATCACTTTTAGGTGCTTGTTCAGACCAAGGTGGTAGCAGTTCTAAGCCTTCCACCTCTGATGTTTCTTCTGAGCCTTCTGATAATACTGAACCTGAGGTTGAGATTGAAGATCCTGAAAATAAAGGCGATAATAACGATGGATTTGACGAGCCTACAGGTGATTCCGGGGAAGATAATTGGCCTGAGGATGAGGAAGACGATGACGAAGACTACAGCGATGATGTTATGGCCGAAACCCTTTATGTATACAACAAAGAAGCGCCGATTAATACTGAGTATCGTGGTATGAGCTCCTCTATTTATCACGCATTTGGTCATATGGAAGATGACAAAACCGGTCGTGTATACACCAAGGAAATGATGGATTTAGAGCTTTCGCGTTTACAGGATTCAGGTGTTCGTTTTGCAAGAACCCGTTATACAACTCTGTGGGCTTGGGATGGCGCTACCGGTGGTTGGAACTGGGATAGTCCTCGTATGACCTATTATTGGAACTATTGCCGCAACCTTGCAAAGCACGGTGTAAGCGTTGTTCAGTCGGTTGGTTGGCACTTAGGCTGCCATACTCACCTTGTAAAAGGTTCAATTGATGAGCATGGTTATATTACCGAGTCAGAAAACTACCCCGAGGATATTTACGGTGAAACCAAAGGCTATGAAAGCTTTATTGCTAACTGTAAGAATGATGAATACAGACGCATGGCTAAAGAAAGTCTTCGTCTTGGTGAGGCTCACGCTCAGCTTCTTTTAGAGGCTAAGGCTCGTGGTATTCACAATATTTCTCACCTTCTCTATTTTACCGAGCCTTCATATGCTACTACTACCACTGTTCATATGCCTGACAGCAGTCATCCCGCTTACGGCAATGAGGGTGGCGAGCCTGATGAATATATCTTCATTGTACAGACTATTCAGAAAAAGCTTAAAGAGCGCGGCGTGTATGATATGGTTGAGCATGTTGGTCCCAACCAAGGCTCTATTAAGCATGGTGACGGTCTTCTCCGCTATATGTTAGAGCGCGACTGTATTGATATGTTTGATGTTTGGACCGCTCACTTCTATCCTGAGGCAAATGAAGCCAGTGATAATGTTTATTACGATACAATCGACCCTGTATTTGAGTCTTATGTTCAGCCTCTTAAGGATGTTGGACATTTCAAAAAGGTTGAGTTCTGGGTAGATGAATTCTACTGCCGTTCTAAAAATGCCAAGCTTGGTGTTGATAGCCCCTGGGCAGGTCTTCAGATGGCTGTTGGCGGTATTATTGCACAGCAGAGAGGTATTAACAACATTTCTCTTTGGCAGATATTTGACCAGTTGTGGACCGACCAGACCAATACCGGCGGTGAGTTTGTAAACGGTATTCACGCTTGCGGCTCCGCACCGTCACTCTTTATTTCTTCTATCCCCAGAAGACAGTATTATTCTACCGGTTTGTTTGCTAAATATAACGGCTACAAAAACGGTAAATCCTACAGAACCAATAACGCAGCGCTCCAAGCCAGAGAAACCGGATCTGAAATTTATATTGGTGCAGCTCAGTTAGAGGATGGCAGCTGGACAATTACCGTTGTTAACGCAGGTATTGATCCATATCAGATTACCGTTGAGTTTCAAAAGGCTATTTACCAAACCCTTTATCGTCATGTTAACAATGTTAATACCAATATAGCTACCACCGCTGCTCACCTTGCAGACGCTGATAAGACCTTTGCAAATGTAAAGGACAAATTCACCGATACTGTTGAAGGCGGTTGTGTAGTAATCTACACTGGTATTAAGGGTTAAGAATAATATAGTTTATTAAATCCCTTTAAAAAAGAATAAAATGAAAAATCTGCAATAAAGGTGCGAAAGCACCCTATTGCAGATTTTTTATACAAATATATTCATATTTTAACGCAGCAGAGGGAAAAATCAACCCGTCAAATTACAGTTTGTATATCTTAGAGCCTTGTTACATCCTCATGTGTTTAAAATTCAACATCTGACATAAGTCCGGCTTCGTAAACAATATCTAAAAATTTGCGGTTGCTATTCCACATAAGCTGTGCTGCAATTGCACTTGAAAGACTGATTTTTTCTTCAAAAACACCTGCTTCAATCAAATACTGAATAGTGGCAGCGCCCTTTGTTTTTTCTCTGATAATTTCGTGTATCTCGTGTGCCAGTTCTCCGTTTTTAAGCCACAAAACATTTTTAATGCGCCAAAAACCTTTTCTTCGTGCATATTCGTCCTTTACATACCGATTCCCCCAAACCCCCATATTGAAAACATCCATTTGGTGTTCAAATGTGCTCCAAGAAAGGGTAGAGGAGCCTTTAAGTACAGCAGAAAAATGCTCGTTTTCTCCTCGTAGAGTTGTAATTTGGCTAGTAAATGCTTTAGTTTCTTCATACCCTTCTGTAGATTTTGGGTTGTATTCATATGGGAAGCTTCCGCAATCCTCCCAAACTATTTCAATTTTGGGGTCAATAGTGCCGATTTTGTCAAGATGCTCCTTTACGCTTGTGGCGTGAAGACCAAACTGTATTCTTATATTACCAAATTGTTCCCTGAAGTGCTTGTTTATGTTGTTTACAAAAACGGCAACTCTTTCGGCTATGTTAATTCCGTCTTTGCTATCATCCTTTGTTTCGGTAAAGGTTTGAAAATAAATTCCGTCGCCGCCCAGCCCCATATAATTATCCCGATAATTTTCTGCGGCGTCGGCAATTATTTTGTTCAGGGTATTATCGTCTGAAATATCGTAAGCGTAGCCCCAACCCATAGAAAATCCCCATATTACCTTAATTCCCAGTGAGTGGGCATACTCAATAAACTCTTTTGCATTTATGGGTACGGTATCGTTCCAAACGGTGATAATATTCATGCGTTGGTGCGCCATATTATTAAGAAAACGCTTATAATCATATATAACATGTCCCCAGGTCCAGATTCCACGCTCGGCAATTTGGGGTATATCCTCAAAATCAACCTCTTTAAGCTTATAGGCAAACAAAAAGTCATTTGCCGCAGGTCCGGAATATCCGGGAGCATATTGGTCGCCCTTGCCACCATATTCGAATAAATATTTATTTATAAAGCAGCTTGCAGCATAGAAAGCACCATTGTCACCGCCGCCTGCAAGTATAAAAATCTGTCTTTGGCTGTTTTTGGGGTTGTCACAAACCTTTATTCGGTACCCGTCTTTATTATCGGGTGGGGTGATAATTCCGTCATCACAAAGTCGGGCTATATAAGAGTTGCTCTGTTTAGTGCCAATTGCAATAATATTGTAGTATTCCTCCTGCTTAGGTGTTAAAGAATCAGCTTCACATATGGTAAGAACATAGGGTAATTGTGGGGCAAGCTCTCCATAAAGATAGTCTGCGCTTTGTTTATCTCTACCTTCATATTTTCCACAGACAATTAAAGCTCTGCTGTCACCGTAAATATTAGCGTACAAAGGATCATCCCTTTCAATGTTTTTTGCTTGAAATTTTTAGTATTTAAATGAAACAAAACGAAAAATATGTATTTTAAAGTTTTGGCTTCTAGTTAAATTATGCATTTTCGGGGTGCTGTTTTCAAGCGTGAATTTGACATCTATTTAGCACTGTATTGACTTTTTTAATAATAGTATTTATAATGGTTATGAGGTGCAAGAAATATGTATGATGATAATTACAGAAAACGGTTTACTTCGGTTGTTGCTGCAATATATAGCAAGGAAATTGAAACCTCCGAAGCCGGCGAAGAGGTGCGCTTTACCCATATTCATAATCATCACGATTTTGAAATATTGGTAATAAAAAAGGGTAAAGCTAGGTTTGTTATTGATGAACACACCTTTTTCGCCGAAAAGGGCGATATAATACTTGTAAACCCTTATGAAATACATTCTGCATATGCTTTGACGGAGTTTATGCCATTTTCTTATTATTGCATTACCTTTGATCTTTCGCTTATTTTGGCATCCGCCACACATCCTTCCACTAAAATATGCCAGCAAATGTCGGAAGGTACTATGAAATTTCATAACCTGGTAAAGGATTCTGAAATATCCAATATTTTGTTTGAACTCGAAGATATATTTACAAAAAAGGAGGAGGGCTGGGAATTTTTTGTATCCTCTGCAATGTTCAGGATTTTTGGTTTGCTTTATAAAAACAAAAAATACACCCTTATGCCGATAACTAAAAATCATATCTTCACAAAAAAGGTTACCGGTTTTGTTGAAGATAATTTTACAGATAATATTACAAGTACTCATGCGGCAGAAAAGCTGGGCTATGATAAAAGCTATTTTTGTAGGATTTTTCGAAAGAACTTTGGAAAAAGCTTTGGTGAATATCTTAATTTTCGCAGAATAAATTTTGCCACCGAATTGTTGCGAGGTGGTAGTAGTGTGTCAGAAGCGGCGTTCGCTTGTGGATTTAATAATTTAAGTTATTTCACAAAGGTTTTTAAAAAGTACAATAATATTCAGCCTTCAAAAATAGAAAAAGATTAATAATTAAAAGTATAATTTATGTTAATTATAAGGATTTGATTTATATGGATAGATGCACTGAAATTGAGCGCAGTTTAATAAAAAAATTCCGCAAAAGCGTTTGGAACCGCTTTATTGAGGCTGTGCAATCCTATGAGCTTATAAGCGAGGAGGACAAAATAGCTGTTTGTATATCGGGCGGTAAGGATTCCTTTATTCTGGCTAAGCTTATGCAGGAACTGAAACGCCACGGTCACACCGATTTTGATTTGGAATTTATATGTATGGATCCCGGCTACAGTCCCGCAAATCGCAAAAAAATTGAGGATAATTGTGAGCTTATGCAGATTCCCGTAAAAATTTTTGAAAGCGATATTTTTGCGGCAGTGGAAAATATTACCGAGTCGCCCTGTTATCTATGCGCCCGTATGCGTAGGGGGCATCTTTACAGCTTTGCAAAGGAGCTGGGGTGCAACAAAATTGCATTGGGGCATCACTTTAATGATGCCATTGAAACCGCCCTTATGGGTATGCTTTACAGCGGTCAGTTTCAAACAATGATGCCCAAGCTTCACAGCACCAATTTTGAGGGGATGGAGCTTATTCGCCCAATATATTGTGTGCGCGAGGACGATATAAAGGCTTTTGCCAGATATAATAATCTGGAATTTTTAAATTGTGCCTGCCGTTTTACCGAAAAATTAGGCGAGGCGGGAGCAATTGATCGTGAGGGTATTTCTAAAAGATATAAATGTAAGCAGCTTATAAAGGAGCTTAAAAAGGACGATGATTTAATAGATATAAACATCTTCCGCAGTTTTCACAGGGTTAATTTAAGTACTATAATCGGGTATCACAAAAAAGGTGAGGAACACTCCTTTTTAGATACCTATGACGATATTTAAAAAAACAAAAATTTACTTTAATTTTTATTTTCAAATCGCCAAAACTAATTGCAGAGGTGATTTTAAAATGAAAAAATCTAACAACAATGAGGATTATTTAACACCATCGGCAAATAGTGTTCAGGGTCAGCCACAAAATGTTTTTGAGCTTATAAATAAATACGGCACTTATAATATCCAGCCTACGGATGACAGTGATAACAGCTTTCCAAAAATAGCTCAGGGATTGGCAAAATGGGAAAAGAGAAATAAAAAGGGCGTAAAAAACAGCGTTGAGCAATAGAAAATATCCGCAATTTTAAAATATTAACAGGTTGTTTGAACTTTTCAAATGACTTGTTTTATTTTTACATCAATATCTAGTAATTTAATGTATTTTTTTCTTGACATATACACTAAATAGGTATAAAATAGAATATGGTATATTGGGTTGTTGGTGTTTCTTTTAAGCTCAACAAACTTAATGTGCGGTTTTTATGCTTTGGCGGGTATAAAAACCCACAAATATATCGGCTTTGGGCGGCAATGCCTAAGGCTAGAAGGCGGCAGGTGAAAACCCTGCCTACAACGCGTAGCCCGTTTTGGGTAATACGCTTTATAATATAAGGAGGTGCATTTTATGCCCACAAGTCCGTTATTTTACATAATCGCGGCGGCTATCGCTGTGGTTATAGGTATTGTATGTTTTTTTGCCGGCTCGGCTTTCCGTCGCAAGGCAGACCGTACAACCATAGGCTCTGCTGAGGATGAGGCTCGTAAGATTTTAAGCGACGCCCTTAAAAACGCAGAGGCTAAAAAGAAGGAAATGTTAATCGAAGCCAAGGATGAAATTCACCGTCAGCGTTCCGAAGCAGATAAAGATATCCGCGAGCGCAGAAGTGAGGTTCAGCGATTAGAACACAGGCTTCAACAAAAGGAAGAAAACCTTGACCGCAAGGTAGACAACCTTGAAGTTAAGGAAGAAAAAATTGCAAAAAGAGCCAAAGAGGTTGAGGATAAGCTCACAGAGGTTGAGCATCTGAAAAAAAGCCAGTTTGAAATGCTGGAGAAAATTTCAGGTCTTACCGCTGAGCAGGCTAAGGAGCAGTTACTTTCTATGCTGGATGGCGAGCTCAACCACGATAAGGCAGTTAAAATTCTTGAATTTGAACAGCAGTTTAAGGAAGAAACCGACCAAAAGGCAAGAGAGCTTATTTCTCAGGCAATTCAGCGTTGTGCCGCTGACCATTCTTCTGAAGCAACCATTTCGGTTGTGGAGCTTCCCAGTGATGAAATGAAGGGTCGCATAATCGGTAGAGAGGGTAGAAATATCCGCGCTTTAGAAACTGCCACAGGTGTTGACCTTATTATTGATGATACCCCCGAAGCAATTACCCTTTCAAGCTTTGACCCCGTGCGTCGTGAGATTGCCCGTTTGTCCCTTGAAAAGTTAATTTTAGACGGCCGTATTCACCCCGCCCGCATTGAGGAAACGGTTGCCAAGGCTACCGCCGAGGTGGAGCATACCATTAAGCAGGAGGGCGAGCGCGCTATGCTTGATGCAGGTCTGCACAGTCTGCATCCCGACCTTATTCGTCTGCTTGGTAGACTTCGTTACCGTACAAGCTACGGTCAGAATGTACTTAACCATTCTATGGAGGTTTGCCATCTGGCAGGTCTTATGGCCGCTGAGCTTGGTGAGGATGTTACCCTTGCCCGCCGCGCAGGTCTTCTTCATGATATTGGTAAGGCTATTGACCATGAGCAGGAAGGCTCACATATTCAGCTTGGTGTTGAGGTTGCCAAAAAGTGTAAGGAAAGTGAAGCGGTTGTTCACGCAATACACGCCCACCACGGCGATGTAGAGGCAAAAACCGTTATCGCCTGCCTTGTACAGGCCGCCGATGCCATTTCAGCCGCCCGTCCCGGTGCGCGTCGCGAAAATATCGAAAGCTATATTAAGCGTCTTGAAAAATTGGAGGAAATCGCCAATTCCTTTAACGGTGTTGAATCATCATTCGCTATTCAGGCAGGTCGTGAGGTTCGCGTTATTGTTAAGCCCGAGCAGGTTACTGATGACCAGATGGTTATTATTGCCCGCGATATTGCAAAGCGCTATGAGGATGAGCTTGAATATCCCGGTCAGATTAAGGTAAATATCATCCGCGAAAATCGCGCAGTTGATTACGCCAAATAATAGTCTTGGATTAATGCTAATCTATACTGTATAAATAAAAACTCGTTTCGTTCCCGTAAGGGCTGAAACGAGTTTTTTGAAATTATAATGGAGAAAATTTATGTTTATTGTTATTGCAATTATTATGCTTTTAATGCTTGGTCTTTTAACATACTATATTGCAAATAAGCTCCACGGCGGTATTAAAGCTGTTCTGCCCAAAGCTCCTTTGTGGGCGGTGCTTGTACCCCTTTTATTGCTTACTGTCTGCACTTTACTGGGATTTATGCGCATTACCGCTTTTCCAACGGTGGTAAAGGGTGTGCTGGAGGTTATTTCAGCATATTGGATGGGCGCATTTGTGTATCTTCTTTTGTTTTGTATCCTTGCCGATATTGTAGCTTTAATACTAAAGCTTTTTAAACTGCCTTTTGTAAAAAATGCTTTATTTAAGGGGATTTCTGCCGCATTGGTGCTTGTGTTGGCTATTACAACGGTTGTTTGCGGCATTTGCAACGCAAGGGATATTGACCATATATCCTATGAAATTAAGGTGGATAGCGTCACCGATGTATCCGACCTTAATATAGCCCTTATAAGCGATGTCCATTTGGGTGCGGTAGGCTCTGAAAGCAGGCTAGCAGAAATAGTTGATGAAATTAATTCTCTTAATCCCGACCTTGTTTTAATTGCCGGCGATTTTTTTGATACAACCTATTCGGCAATAAAAAATCCCCAAAAGGCTATTAAAACAATTTCCCGCATAGAGGCTACCTTTGGCACATATGCCTGTCTTGGTAATCACGATGCGGGCGAAACCTTTAATCAAATGCAGAATTTTTTAAAGCAGAGTAATGTTATTTTGTTAAATGATAGTTATACGGTTATTGATAATCGCCTTATTCTTGTAGGCAGATTGGACGCCCATTCTATTGGCGGCTATGGGGATTTAAAACGAAAGCCCTTTGCCGAAATAGGACTGAAGAACGACGAAAATTTACCTGTAATTGTAATGGAGCACAACCCTCAGAATATAGGTGAATATAATTCGGATGTTGATTTAATTGTTTGCGGTCACACCCACAAGGGGCAGATTTTTCCCGCAAATATAATAACCAGCCTTGTTTATGATGTAGACCACGGGTATTACCGCAAAAATCCCCAAAGTCCACAGGTTATTGTAACCTCGGGTGTTGGCTATTGGGGTATGCCTATGAGGGTTGGTACAAACAGCGAAATCGTTAGTATAAAATTAATTTAAAATATTTTTGAGGTATGAAAAAAATCAAACTTCTTTAAATATAAAAGCAACCGTAATAGAAGCAATGCTTCTATTACGGTTTTTGCGTTACCGATATTTTAATTAATGCTATAAATTGTGTGGCTTTGCTATTTTTACATCCTTTATTTTTTTGATTTTAAAACAGGCGAAAGCTTTTTGTAAATGCCAAAGCAGATTAATGACACTACCATACCTTTTACAAAATTAAAGGGCACATTAAATATTATAAGGCATTTTAAAAGGGAATCTGCCGCGGGTAAAATCGCCTGATAAGCTCCAATTATACCTTCCATTGGCATAAAATTGGTGTAGAAGGGATATGTTATAAAATAGTTTGTGGCAATGCTTACTACTGCCATTATTAAAGCACCGCTTACAGAGCCTATAAGTGCGCCCGCACGCGTTTTTTTGTATTTGTAAATAAAACCTGCAACACCCACAAAAATTGCTCCCAGAATAAAGTTGGAAAGCTCGCCTACACCTGCCGTTGTTGTAACAAATAAATGGAGCAGATTTTTAATAAAGCAAACCACAATTCCCTGAATGGGGCCTAACGCAAAAGCGGTTATAATTGCGGGCAGCTCAGAAAAATCAAATTCTATAAAGCTTGGAATTATAAATGGCAGGGGGAACTCCAGCATCATTAAAATAAAGCCTATGGCGCCCATTATTGCCATTACGGTTATGCTTTTAATATTTACCTTTTTTTGCATTTTAAAAAACCTCCAAAAAAAGCCCTGCCTTTTTAAATAAAAAGACAGGGCGCAATTGTTTTAATAAATATTATCAAAACATCTTCTCTCATCCGGACTTTACAGATAGTATAAATCTGTTTACCGTCGGTTTTGGAATTTCACCAAATCGGCCGCGTATGCCGCCCCCAAAAAAGGCAATGGCAGACTTGCGGTTCACGGACTTAAAGGCTTAGCCTTATCACCGTCGGTGGGGAGTTTCACCCCGCCCCGAAGACTTATTTTTTAATATTATATGCTATAAAAAAGCTTTTGTCAATACCTTATCAGAGTATATCGGTAAATGTGGCAATGTAGCCAAGCACAAATACTGCAAGAACAATTACGGGCAGAATGTATGATACATAAAAGCGCATCCAGTTGGGGAACTTAATGCCCTTACCTGTGTTGGCTTCCTCCTGAAAGTTTTTAAAGCCCCAACCCTTTTTGCGGGTACAGAAGAACAGGTAAATCAGGCAGCCTAAGGGTAGCAGATTGTAGCTTACAATAAAGTCCTCTAAATCTAAAATTCCTGTGCCGTCGCCAAGAGGTTCAAAGCCTGACCATAGGTTAAAGCCCAAAACGCAGGGAACAGAAAGAATTATAATTGCAATAATGTTTATAATAACTGCCTTTTTGCGGGACCAATTAAATAAGTCCATAGCAAAGGAAATAATGTTTTCAAACACAGCTATAAGGGTGGAAAGGGCTGCAAAGCTTAAAAATACAAAGAACAGCGAACCCCAAAGTCTGCCACCTGCCATCTGGCTGAAGATGTTGGGAAGGGTTTCAAAAATAAGACCGGGGCCTGCACCGGCATCCACGCCAAAGGCGAAGCAGGCAGGGAATATAATAAGACCCGCCATAAGCGCAACACCTGTATCCAAAAGGGTGATGTTTATGGATTCGGAAAGAAGTGTGCGCTCCTTGCCAACATAGCTGCCGAAAATTGCCATTGAACCAATACCCAAAGAAAGTGTAAACAAAGCCTGACTCATTGCGGCATAAATTGCATTGAAAATACCGTGTTCAACAAGATTGTTAAAGTTGGGAACAAGGTAAAAAGCAAGACCCTTTGATGCACCAGGTAATAAAATACTGTTTACCGAAAGAATAACCATAAGCGCAAGTAGACAAACCATCATAATCTTGGTGATTCTTTCAACACCTTTTTGAAGTCCCAGACTGCAAATGCCAAAGCCTAAAAGGGTGGCAATAACCATCCAAAGGATTTGTGGCAAGGGTTCAGAAAGCATTGAACCGTAAGAAGCAGATATAGCTTCAGAGGTTGCGTTTACAAAATCGCCCTTAACCATTTTAAACACATAGGAAAGCATCCAACCCGAAACATTGGTGTAAAACATCATAAGCAGATAGTTACCTGCCATACCAAAATATGATGCTATATGCCATTTTGTTCCCTTTGGCTCCAGTGTTTTAAAGCTGGAGGCACAGCTCTTTCGGGAGGCACGACCTACCGCAAACTCCATTGTCATAAGCGGTATTCCGAAAATTGCCAAAAAGAAAAGATAAATAAGAACAAATGCCGCACCGCCGTACTGACCTGTTATGTAAGGAAACTTCCATACATTACCAATACCAATAGCACAACCCGCACTTATAAGCAAAAAGCCAAGTCGGGAGCCGAATTTTTCTCTAGCCACTTTAAGCACATCCTTTTAAGTAGATTACCTAAATAAGTATACTTAAAAATGGAATCTAAGTCAATTGTTTTTTGTTTTTATATGGGATAAAATAAAGAAAAATGTCAATCCTATAATGCCCGCCACAGTAACAATGGCAAAAGCGGTAAAGTTAGTATCCGCAATTCCTGTAATGTCAAAATCACCTGTTTCGGGATTTTGCAGGTTAGGGGCAACAAGAACTATATCTGTTATAAATGCAGCCAGACCTAAAAGAGAGCCTACAGTTTTTAAAACAAAGCTGCTTTTAGGTGTATTCTGCTTTGAAATACGGGTTAAGGTTTCATTTTCAAAATTAATTGCACTGCCAAGATATGCGGCACCTGCTACTGCAATAATAAGTTCGGGCAGCATATAGGTTGCGTTGTATGCAAAGGAATAAATAAGCGCTTCGGCATCAGGAATAGAAAGTCCTGCCCATACGGTACAGCCTGAAATAACATGGCAGATATACCTTAAAATGCAGACAAACGCGGTGCCAAAAACCAATGAAACCGATTGATTTTTAAATGCTCTTTTAAAGCATCCGCCAAAGCCTGTAACTGCAAAGGCAATTATGTAATCAAGCAGTACAATTGCCACAGCCGCCGCGGCTGATGTTGCGTATGAAAGGGAGTTAATACCCATTAAAAGCTGCATAATTCCGTTTGCAAGACCCATACCAAGACCCCATAATAAACCGTGACGATAGGCTATTAAAATGGGGGGGAGCATACTGCAAAGTGTTATACTGCCGCCATATGGCAGGTCTAAAAGCTTTAAATAGCTTAAAATAAGGGTCAGCGCAAGCATAACAGCGCTTTCGGTTAGTTTTTTTGTAAAGTTTGTTTTTACTGTACTCAAAATTTATCATCCTTTCGGGGATATTAAAACAATCCCCATAAATTTTGACAAACAAAAAACCGCCCCAAATAAATGGGGCGGAACCATAATCTGTTAAATCAAGCATAGCGCTTAAACTTGAATAAACATCCCTCCGTCGGAATTACCCGAATCAGGTTCCAGAGTTGGGCAAGTGCCCTCTCAGCCAAGCACAGTAAAATCCGCGGAATATTTACGGCACTCAGCACCCCTTGTTTTGTTGTCATTGGTATTATATTACAATATTTTTAATTTGTCAAGCCTTGGTTTTTATTCTAAATATTCTAACGGATCAACCGCCTCGCCGTTTTTATATAACTCAAAATGAAGGTGGGGGGCATCTAAACATTCGTTGTTAACTGTACTCAAGGGACCCAGATTTGTTCCGGATTTTACAACCTCATTTTCCTTTACCGCAACCGCTTTATTAAGCCCTGCGTAAACTGCCGTTATTCCGTTGCCGTGGTCTATTTCAACAAGGTAACCAAGCTGGGGGTCGTTTGTAACGGCGGTTACTTTGCCGTCGCCTGCCGATTTTACTGAGGTGCCCTCATCCGCCTTTATATCAATGCCCTTGTGAAGGCGCATATCGTTAAAGGTAACCGAATATTGCAGTTCACTGTTGCTGAATTTTTTTATAACCTCGCCCACAACAGGGAATACAAAATAGTTTGCAACCGGTTCCTCATCAGGTGCTTCTACGGTAGATTCGGTATTTATTGCTTCAGATTCGGTTTTGGAGGTTGTTTCTTCCCTTTCATCGGGAATGTCGCTTTGCTCTTTATTAACCTCTGCCTCGGCAGAGGTGTTATTTTCGCTTACTGTTTGTGCGGTGTTACTGCTTAAAAGGTCAGCGGGCGGGGTTGTAGCTTTATCCACAGCCACCCAGGCAGAAACGCCTATTGCTATCATACAAATTCCAAGGGCAATGTAAAACCCCTTGCCATTTAAAAATCTGTTAAGTCTGCTGTTACTCATTTTTTATTTACCTATATCCTTTCAAAATTATTGCTACTTTTATTTTGAACACTACACCATAAATTTATGCACCTGAAAGGTATATTTGCAATATTATATGTACATATTTGCACTTGTTTTGTAAAAATAAATGATGTATAATTAACGCAGAATTGTACAAAAAGGGGAGTTTTGTATGTTTTATAACAACACACCAACAATCAAAAACTATGATTTGGTGGTAGTGGGCAATAGCCTTGCCGCGGTGGTTTCGGCAGGAAAAGCTGCAAAGAGCGGTAAGTCAGTGGCACTTGTTACCCAAAGCGAATTGCTTTTTGGTGAGTTTAGCGAAGGTCTGTTGGGATTCTTAAAGGAAAATTTACCCATTTTTGAAATCCTTACAGATATGGGAATAAAGCCTGCTGATGTAGGCGAGGAGTACCACATCCCCTGCGGTATGGCAGCCAAAGCGGCACTTAAATATCTTAAAAATGCGGGAGTAAACCTGTTTTTAAAGGCGGCACCAATAGGTCTGCTTAAAAATGAGAATATTGTTTGCGGCATTGCAGTGGCAACCAAATTTGGTGCCTTTGCTTTAAAGGGCAATTTTGTTGCCGATTTTAGTGACCGTACATTTTATAAATATGAAAAAGCTTACAATGAGTATCTTTATGCTGTTCAGCTTGGCGGTGTAGATTTAAAGGAAATTCGCGCTCCCCATAAAATTAAAACCGATTTAACCGATATTTGTGATGTAACTTTGCATAGAGATTGCCGTAGTGAGGACACCTGCGTTTTAACCTTTAAAACACAGGAAAAATATGCACCATCAGCTATGGAAAAGGGCATTGAGCTTGTTAAATATCTTATTAAAAATCATAACGAATTTGTCCACAGCGGTGTTTTAAAATATTCCCTAAGACCTATATCAACAGAGGTGAGCTTTGACACACCGCAAAAAAATTTGCTTAGGTTTAAATCGGGCAGTATTTTAAATGACGAGGATTATTTTAATGCCCTTTTGTTTGCTACAGATTTAATAGCTACATTCTTGGAAAAATCAGATTTTAAAGAACCTGACTGCTTTGAAACAACATACGGTAGCTTTAATTTAAGAGAGCTTTATAACGGCACCGAGCTGGATGAATTTTTAGGCGCCGAGCTTTTGGGTATAAAAATTCCTGATGAAAATGCCCCAACCGTAAGCGCCGAGCTTTTTATTGCCGGACTTGGCGCAGGCGGCGCGGCGGCTATGAAAGCCGCCCTTGAAAGCGGAGCAAAGGTGGTAGGCGCAGAGGCTTTGCCGTTGCCTGCAGGCACAAGAGGTCAGGGTATGGTTTCGGCATTCTGGCACGGTTATCAGGGCGGTTTTGCGGTGCAGAATCTTGCCGAGGTTAAGAAATTTTCAAAAGAAAATCTGGGTGAAAAGGTACCAACCTATGTTGCCGAAACAGCCTATGATACCTCTTTTTGTAAGGCGGCAACCGTATTTTATGAAAGCATTGTTTTTGCCGCTTTAAAGCAGGGCGAAAATACTGTGGGCGGGTTGCTCGCCACCCCCGATGGCATAGTTAAGGTAAGCGTCGTTAAAACTGTTGATGCTACAGGTGACGGCGATTTAGCCGCTTTATCGGGTGTAAGATATATGCCAAACGGTGACCCCCGCGATAAGGTTACTCAGGGCTATTCCGTTTGGGGCGAGGAAAAGGTTGGTACGCCCTTTAAGGATTCCCTTTATAAAAGCGATGAGGACAGTATCTCCACCGAAAAATACAGTGAGTTTTTGCGCGGAATATTTACCGCCCATCTAAAGCAATCGGATGCAGGCTTTTCCGCCTTGCTTACAGTGCGTGAATCTCGCAGAATCAAGGGTAAATATACCCTTAATATGAAGGATATTTTAAAGGAGAAAACCTTTGATGATACCGTTACCGTTTCGCTTTGTAAATATGATGCTCACGGTATGGGCACCTCTGATGCGTACCATACAATGATTTTCAGTGCCTTGCGGGGCAAAGAAATCCCCGATGTTCGCACCAGAATCCCTTTAAGGGCGCTTTTGCCCGAAGGGGACGAAGGGCTTATGGTTATTTCCAAGGCCATTTCTGCCACCCGTGATGCGGGCTGTTTAATCAGAATGAATCCCGATATTCAAAATACAGGCTATGCGGCAGGCGTTATAGCCGCCAATGCCGCCAAAAACGGTATTGATTATGAAGCCGCATATACACCTGAAATCAAAAACGACCTTATTAATAAGCAGATTTTACCCGATTATTATAACATCTCTCCGGAATATACGGCGGAGGAGCTTATTGCAAAAATCAAGTCGGGTGATATATGGGCAAGAGCCGTTGCAACGGTATGCCCTGAAATGGTAGCCGATTTTGAAGCCGCCTATGACGGGGATAAAAATTTAGGTTTGGTGCTTGCGGCGTTGGGTAGTAAGCTGCCCTTTGAAAATATGCTGATTGAGCTTAAAGACCTTATAAAAGAATATAAAAAATCAGGCGATGCTATATCTGCCGATAATGCTACACTTATAGAAAAATCCAAGGCATCAAAGGCTTCGCCCGATAAAATAAAGAGTCACGCAGTACTTTTATCCCGACTTGCGGCAGAGGACGATGCTAAAAAGGCAGAGCTTTTGCCAATTCTCAGGGAGGCGCTTGAGGCTATGGAGGCAGGGGGAGGCTATGGCAACCCCGAGAACGGAATTTACCAGAATTCTAAGGTAAGCAATCGCATTGTGCCAAACTTCAAGGCAATATTCGGACTTGTTGCAGCCTCTGAAATGGTTGCTGATAAATGCCTTACAGAGGCGCTTATAGGTCTTAGCAAAAAGAAAAACATTCGCCTTTCAGACGGTGATGAAATACATTCGGTTCAGCTTTATTTAAGAATTATGGCCACCGCCGCAAGGTGCGGAAGTGAATTTGCGGCTGACGAGCTTAAAAAATATCTTGATTCTGAGCGGCTGTTTTTCCGTCAATTTGTAAAGGGGGAGCTTGACGCTTTAAGCTCTGCCGAAACTGATGTTTTGCCCGTAACAACAGGGGATTTTTGGTTGTAAAAAATAATAGTACTTATAGTTTGGTAGTGGTATATTGAAACAAAGTAATAACAGAAAATTAATGGATATTATGCTGGAGTTGGGGGAGGAGCTTCTTTCATCCGGCGCAGAGGTAAACCGAGTGGAAGATACCCTTTGCCGAATAGGGTTTGCCTATGGAGCAAAAAAGGTTAATGTTTTTGTTATAACCTCCAGCATTGTTATGACGGTTATTTTTTCAGACGATGAGGAGCTTACCTGCACAAGACGAATTATGCGCTCGGTTTCCACAAATCTTAGCAGATTGGAACAGCTTAATAATCTTAGCAGAATTTGCAACGAACATACGCCTGATATAGGTGAGGTAAAGGCAAGACTAAAGGAAATTACTACTCACAAGCCAACAAGGTTTTTTGAATACACAGGCAGTATTTTGGCATCGGGAGCCTTTGCCGTTTTCTTTGGTGGTACTATTTTTGATGGTATAGCAGCGGCTTTTTTTGGAGCTATAATTTGTTTGCTTTCCCGCATATTTGCACCGGTATGCCCTAATCGGGTATTCTATTATTTCAGCACAGCCTTTTTAGTTGGTATTGGAATTTCTATTACGGCATCCCTCATAACACTTTTACATTCCGATAAAATTATGATAGGCGATATTATGCTGCTTATTCCGGGAATTGCCATAACCAATTCTATTCGCGATATGCTTATAGGCGATACCCTTTCAGGAACAATGCGTTTTATTGAAAGTCTTATCTGGGCAGTTGCCATTGCAGGTGGGTTTATGCTTGCAATTGCGGTTACGGGGAGGATTGCATTATGATTATTATACAGCAGCTTATAACCGCTATGTTGGGTTCTTTGGGTTTTGCTCTGATTTTTCATGTAAGCAAAAAATATTTAATTTCCGCCGCATTTGGTGGATTTGTTTGTTGGGGTGTATACTTGTTAGCGGCAGAATTTTTAAGCGGATTCTTTTTTGCGCCCTTTGTAGCCGCCGTAGTTTCTACCCTTTATTCAGAAATATCTGCAAGGTGCTTTAAAGCGCCTACTACAGTATTTTTAATTCCCTCTGTTATACCGCTTATTCCGGGAAGCAGCCTTTATTACGCAATGCATTATGCCGTTTCGGGTGATTATTTGCAGTTTAAAAGCTTTGGCACACAAACTGCGCTTGTAGCCTTTGGTATGGCGGTGGGCATAAGTCTTGTTTCGGGAATATTTGCAGTGGTATTTAGGACGATTAGAGTTAAACACGCTATGCCTGACAAATAGAGCTTTACAAATCTTGATGTATACAAAAATCTGCAATAAAAAATGCGAAAAAGCACTTTTATTGCAGATTTTAAAATTTTTTATTCGGTTTAATTTTATTCTGCAAAGGCGGAATTGCCTTTGGAATCAATTCCCACAATAAGGGGGAAATCCTTAAATTCAAGTCGTTTTATGCTTTCACAGCCAAGCTCAGGAAAGGCAATTACCTCACATTCGGTAATGCATTTTGCCGCCAAAGCACCCGCACCGCCAATAGCACAAAGGTAGATTGCCGAATTTTTTACAATAGAATCCTTAACGTCTCTATTGCGGTCGCCCTTGCCTATCATACAGCAAAGCCCCATATCTAAAAGGGTTGGCGAAAAGCTATCCATACGGCTTGATGTAGTGGGACCACAGCTACCTATAGGTCTACCCTCAGGCGCTTCGGTAGGTCCTGCGTAATAAATGGTGGCGTCTTTAATATCAAAGGGTAGCTCTTTACCGCTTTTTATAAGCTCCATAAGCTTTCCGTGGGCGGCATCTCTGGCGGTATAAACCCTGCCCGAAAGCAGAATACTTTCCCCCGCCTTTAAGGTGGGGATTGCTTTTTTCAGTTCATTTGTATTAATCTTCATCATCTTCGGTTTTTAACTCCGTAGTAATTTCGGGTAATACGGCATCGGCTTCTGCCAGACCGGCTTTTCTGCCCTCTAACTGAGCCGCAAGGCGATTTTTTGGTCCCTCTAATGATAGTGACATTGAGTTTATATTCTCGGCAAACTCCTCGGCAGAGGTTTTAATGCTTTCTTTAATGGCTTTAAGCTGTTCTTCGGCTCTTGCCGCCGCCTCTAAACGGAGCGCCGATATTTCATTAACCTCTCTGGCGCAGGCTTCTGCCTCGGAAATTATTTGCTCTGCATTCTGCATTGCCACCATATACATAGTGCCTATGCTTTCGCTCATTTGCTCAATTTCCTGCTCTTTGCCTTTTAAATAGGAAAATTCGCCGTTTACGCGGTTAAGCTCATCGCGAGTTCTTTGAAGCTCACCTTCGACAGAATTGCATTTTTCTTTTAAAGAAGAATTTTCTTTTTCTATATCTGCAAGTTTTTTTGTAAAATCCTGCTCTTTAAGGGCATATTCCTGTTGAAGCTTCATTAAATACATATTTACATCTGTTTTATTAAAGCCAAACATAGCTGAGCGGAAACCAATTTTCGCCAAATTAATCACATCCGTTAATTTTAAAATACTATTAAAAACCAATTATTATTATACAAGTAGCAGATATTTTTGTCAAGAACGCACGGCGTTTTTATTCCGCCACAGTTTTTTTGGGTTCAGGCTTAGTCCCGTTCCGCGGCCGAAATGTTACAGATATTTTGCAGACTAACGCACAGCGTTTTTATTCCGCCATGGTTTTTGGTTCAGGCTTAGTCCCGTTCCGCGGCCGAAAGGCTACAGGTATTTTGCAGACTAATGCTCAGCATTTTTATTGTGGATATATAATACATAAAAACACAATAAAATTTGGATTGCCTGCCCACCCTTGATTTGTATTAAAAAATATGATATAATATTGCCATAAGATAAATTTAAAAAAATCAAGGAGAATAAATATGAAAAAAATTATTTGTAAGGTAGAATATGATACCGAATGTTCCAAGCTTTTAGGTCAGATGACCTGTGGTGAATTTGGCAACCCCGAAGGCTATGAGGAAAGACTTTATCAAACCGAAGATGGCAAATATTTTCTTTATGTAAACGGCGGCGAAGCCTCCCCCTACAAAAAAGAGGATATTAAAAGAATGTCTGCCGCAAAAGCCGAGGAATGGATTAAAGAGCACGAATAACATTTGCGCTGCTAAGCTTAATTCAAAACAAAACTGCAATAGAAGTGAGTTTCATCACTTTTCTATTGCAGTTTTTTGCGTTGATAAATTTTTCTGATAGTCTGGTGGCGTTGTCATCACCGCAACACCCCTCGTAGAAACTGCTTTTACCTGAAAACAGAAAATATAAAATCAAATCCCTCATCGGTATCGGGTACGGTGTGTCCACCCTCCCAAAGGTCAAATACAAAGTTTTGGGGAGCAGATGCTGCGGCAAAATATTTGCTTACTCGCTCTGCTTCGGGAATGGCGGCTTGATAGTCTTGAACCGTATCCTCTTTTCCCACCGCAACATAGAGCTTACGGGGCGCACAAAGGGCGGCTACCTCGGCATCGTGAAAGGTGTTTGCTGAATTTTGGTAGCACCAATCGGCTCTTGAATATATATTTCTATCGTTAAAAATAGCGTTTGAAAATCCCGCCTTAATGCGAGTATCCGCCGCCATTGTATAGAGGGAAAAATATCCGCCGTAGGATATACCCGTCATAGCAATGTTTTCCTGCTCAACAAAGGGCAACTCAGATAAAAAGGTAATGGCGTTCATAATGCCCTTAATTTCAAGGGCGGTTATGCTTAGTCCGTAATGCTTCAAATCCTTATCCACCGCGCCCCTATTGTATGGAATTGGATGACCGGGGGCGGTGGGAAGGGACTCGCCGCTGTTCCATATTAAAAGCTGTGGCGCATAGACAATAAAACCTCGTTTCAGCACACGGCGAACTATGTGGTTATAGTTGTTTTTTCCGTTCATATCAGAGCAAAGCTCGGGGGTTCCGCCGCCACCGTGCTGTACTATAACAAGGGGCTCCTGCTTAACTCCGTGGGGTACAAATAAAAGACCGAACTGGGGAATTTCCTGCGTGATATAAACGGTAACACGGTAGATTACAGCGTCCTCATCCTCGCCTAACTTTGTTATTGTAGAAGAGGGTGCGTCGTCGGAGTTAATACGGTCAAGCCCCAACATTTTTATGTATTTGGTACGGTATTTTTCTATATTTTCAAGAAAATTTTCGGTTGGTATAAAGGTGTCCCGCTTAGCATAGCTTTCATCTGCCAGCCTTTTTATGTAGGCATCAATGCCGTCCTTATATGCCGCACGGCAAATATCGTTTTCTTTAATAATATTATTATACATTTTCCTCACCCGATTTGTTTTTTGTACTTATATGTTTATAAATTACTATATGTAATCAAAAAAGAGGACAAACCGCCTACCGTTGTAGACTCACCTTATTCCAAAAGAATTATATCATATTACGACAAATACTGCAACAAAAAACCGCCTCGAAAGGCGGTCTTAATGTTTTATGATTACTTAAAATAACGGTTGAGAAGTCCCTCAAAAGCCTTACCGTGTCGAGCTTCATCACAACAAACCCTGTATTTATGCGGTATTTTAAGGTTTTGCACAAGAATATGCACAAAAAATTTTTTAGTTATGAGGGAAAACGGCGGTGTTTTTCCCTGATTTCAGGGTTTGATATGTTTCGTGAACGGTGTCATACTTAAAAATACCACCTACATTATAACACAATATAAATTACAATGCAATATTATCTTGAATTTTCCTTTTCTCCCTGTTCGGTCAAAACCTCATTTACTGTTCTTTTAATGTATGCACTTAAAGAGGTCAGGCGGTATTCGTATTCGTGCAGCGCCGTTTCAATATTATCAAAATCTTGTGATTTTAAGGTTTGAGAAACATCGTTGCTTTGTTGCATAACCTTTTTTGCCTGTGCCTTTAATTGCCTGTTTGCTTCCTGCAGTTCTTCAAGGTGGGTTTCAAATCGAGCATTACCTATAGCAACAAATAAGGCAATAAACAACTTGAAAATTTTTACAATAAAGAAATCGGTGCTATCGGTTATATCATAAATCAAATCTTCCAATCGCTTTTTGTTATAGCGCTGTGTTTTCCTTGCTTGTTGAATCTCGTTCCACAGCAATTCTTTTGATATACGATATGATGAAAAGAAATCGGACGTGCAACTATTAAATTCTTGCCAACTTTGAGCAAGAATTTTTTTGTTGTCTTTTTCCTGTTCGGAATACTGATGAACAGTTTGCCTTAAATCTATGTTTTCAATATGGTCGGAAAATGCTTCTGCAAATTTGCTTTTGGAAAGGTAGTCCAAAAACTCATCTTGCATTTTCACAATCTCTTCAGCCGAACCGTCAATAACCTTTCGGTCTTCTTCCGCTTTTTCCTTTTCCTTGGTTAAGATATATTCTTCCTTGGATAAGTGCCTTTTTGTGTGCTTATTTTCTGCAATAGATATGCCCCTCTTTTGTGCAATTTCCGACAAGGCGTCTCGTTCCTGTTCCTGAAAAGCAATAGTTCCGATATTGCCCCTTTCTCCATTCGTTAAGCCTTGTTGCACAAAAGCACCGTTTTCCGATACCCTGACAGGTAAACCCCTGCCTTTTCTATCAGTCCAAGGTATATAGTCGATATGGATATGCGGTGTCTGTTCCGATAGGTGCAAATGGGCTGAAAAGACAAATAGGTGTGGGTTTCGTTTTTGGAAAGACGCCATATATTCATCTAATATCCCTACCGTTATTGCTTCCTTGTTTCCACCACAGGCAAACAAACCGCAGTATGCGTCGCACGAACCGAGAGTTACGATTATTTCCGAAAACAAAGTCGGGCGCTTCATCTTTAACTTTGCAATCTCTTTACGGCTTGCACCACGAGAGCGAGCCTGCTGAATGGCTTGTTCGCCTTTTTCGTATTGTGCCTTGATGTGTTCGTAATAGTTCTCTATACGGCGCGAAGGCTTTTTGCCCTTGTTGTATTCTTCCAATGCTTTGTCAAATTTAATGTGGTATGCCTGTTCAACACTCATATCTATATATGCACGGTCTAAATGTAATCGGTCTTTGTCAGCGTGTGGAACAGCGATTGTTCGCCTGTTATGGTTCAGGTGTGCTTCGGCACAAGTGCCTTTATGCACACTAACCGTTAAAGTGTAATTTTCCATACAAAATACTCCTTTCAATTTTCTAATATAAGAATGTTACTTTTTATTTATCAATGCGGTGCATTATAAATAACACAATATAATGAACGTCCCAAACCCTGTTTTTGACATTCATGTTGTGTTCTCCGAAGGTAACTATCGCACAGTACATTTTTTCGTTTTTCGTTATTATCGAACATTCTTATATTAAGCAATTAAGCATAACGGCAGAAAGGAGATAAAGCGGTATGAAAAAGTTTACTGATGTTCGTTGTAATGTTTCGCCTGAACTTAAAACAAAAATCAAACTGTGTGCGATTGCAGAAAACACCTCGGTCAGCAAATGGTTGTTAAACCTAATTGAAGAAAGGGTTTATGCTACCGAGCAACAGAGCGATACAGCATACCTTGAAAATGAACTACAAATAATACTGAACCAATTAAGCAACAGCGCTTCGTTATCCGTTGCAGAGCGCGAAGACCTGAAAAGGCGAAAAACGGAAATAAAGGCTTTATTGCAGAAAGGGGCATAAGACTATTAAAACTATATCCATTTACAAAACAACAGGTGGAATTCACGATTTGATATTTCAGGGTGTAACAAGCACACCGAAGACCGAAGCGGTAACAATATCAATCATTTTCGCTATCATTAAGCGAAAGAAGCTAACACGAGAATACTATTTGATTGAGTTTAAGAAGGACGGAAAGTTAGTTAATCTTATGACCCCCGAAGCATTTTTGAAAAACTATAAAGAAAGGGAGAAACAAAACAATGAAAATAAGAATAACAGGACTACCACAACAAGTTGAAGCAATGGTATCAACCATTGAGGAATACTGTGGCTTGCAAATAAATTCCGTGAGCCAAGAATACCCCCAAACCCGAAAATGCAAAACATCAAAATATGTGGCCGTATATTTAGATGTTCAGGACTTTGAAGAATAAAAAGAAAGGAAGGAAAAACTATGGCTGATAAAGAATTAGAACAAACACGCAAAGCGGTTACAGGCACAATGAATGACCTGTTTGATACCGTGCAGACAGAGGTATACGAGGAAACCATAAAGGAGTTAAAGGAACACATAACCCTATTGGAAAACGAATTAGACAAGTATAGAGAACTCTTGCAAGATGAAATTAAAAATGCACAGTTTTATAAAACAGGGTTTAACTTTATGCAAAAGGTTAAAACAATAACCGTTACATAACAAAATCGCTCGTAGGCAAAAATGCTTATGAGCGATTTTTATTTATGCACCTGAATCTATCATTCTTCCTTTGAGAAATTGCGAAGGGAGAATTGATATGAACGAATTTGACGTGTTTACCGTGCTTTATCCCCCGAATGAGAAATTCAAAAGTATGGTTAATATATCTACCCGAACCAAAGATAAGGAAATGAAAAGTTTAGGTTGTTGTTATTTTGAGAACATCGAAGAACGCATAAGCGACCTCAAGATATTAAAAAGCAACGATTATTACATAACCAAGAACGGTTTGAAACCGTATTCAAAACGATGTGCAGAAAAGTTGTTTACATTAAATAACATCTGCCTTGACATAGATTTCCACAGCAGACAGAATGCTTTTGACAAAATGTGTGCTATGGAAAAATTCGAGTTTTATTTTTTTAGAGATTTGATAAACATACAACCCCCTTTTAACATTCCTAAACCTTCAATTTGGGTTCGTAGTGGACGTGGCTTTCAATTATGGTGGCATATCAATAGTGCTTCCCCTAAACTTTTATTTTTGTATAACAACATTATTGATAAAATCGCTATCATCATAAAAGACTTTTTGACCGAATACCCTGACCTTGAACAGCAGGTTGAAATTGATGTGTCGGCGTCAAAAAATGCGGTCGGCCTTTGTCGCCTTGTCGGAACGTGGAACACCCACACCCGAACAAAAGTTGAACACGAGATTATCAACACCACAGGTTATGATATAAACGAACTAAACAAAGCACTTTCCGAACACCCTGTTTATAAGGAATACGAACTAAAAGAACTACTGAAAAAACAAGGTTTTGCCAAGCGCAGCGAAGCAAGTCGGAAAGGTCAGGCTACTAAAAAGAAACGGAATCCCATACAGGCATTACACCTGAAAAGACTTGCCTTTATCAAATGGTATTCGCAGATTTTGTTAGATAGTGTCGGGAAAAGGGATATTATGTTATTTCTTGCCTATAACAGCGCCGTTATGCTTATGCCGATAACACAGGCACAGGAATATTGCAAACAACTAAATCAGGACTTTTCCGAACCATTAAAAAAGATAGATTATATCTTCCAACAGAAAAAAACATACAAACTAACAAACAAAAGGTTTTACGAAATGCTATCAGCTCACGATGATGAAATTAAAAGGTTTGAAGATGAATACAAAAAGCAATCAGTAAACCTTACCCGAAATGCAGAAATCAGGAAGCGAAAAGAACAAACACAGCAAAAGAAAGACCGTGCTTTGCACCTGCTCAAAGAAGGTATGACCTACAAACAAATATCTGCAGATACAGGTTTATCCGTTGCGACCATATCCCGATTGTCGAAGACACTCAAACAGAAACCGCCGAAAGAAAAACCGTGGGAAACCCTCGGTATTAGTAAATCAACATATTATCGTAAAAAGAAATCACTATGAGGTTATTCCCATAGTGATTTTTGTTTGGAACTATTTTTTACAAATATGTTCGTTATATATTATATTATAGGTATATGGTGTAGCAGAATCTAAAAGGTTAAGCATACCCTTAAAAGAACTCTTAAAGGTTAAGTTGGTGTTCACCAAAAATTATATTGAACTTGTTTTACGCTTAATGAACCTCAAGTGAGTTAAGCGTCCGCTTTTTTGTGCTACTTTTTTCGGAATAAAAAAAGTAGCATATCTTTTTTTACGGTTCGCCTAAAAAAGTTCATCGAATCTTGCGAAAGAACTCACAAGAATTTGCGATTTTCTGTTGCAAGAATATGAGTTTTCCTGTATAATGATAGTTAGTATTAAATTTCCGTTCAGGAGGCTTATTATGATTAGTTATAGACCGTTGTTTCGTTTCTGTGTAGAACACGACATATCCAAGGCTGATTGTAGAAAAGATTGCGGTATCTCCCCGAATACTTGGACTAAAATCAACCAAAACAAAGAGGTCAGTTTATCTGTCCTAACAAAGATATGTCAAACCTACAAAATCACTTATGGCGATATTGTAGAATACACACACGAAACCCAAGAGGAGAATTGATATGAGCGAAATTACTAATGTTGGCTTGAACATAAATGAGAAAGCAACGGTTATTTGGAACGTTGCTGATATGCTTCGTGGGCCGTTCAAACCCCACGAATACGGACTTGTTATTTTACCTATGACCGTTGTTAAAAGATTTCACGATTGCCTGTTACCGACACACAGCGCGGTTCAGGAAACCTACCAAAAGGTAAAAGACCTTGAGGTTATAGATGGCTTCTTAACTCGTGCTTCGGGTTATCAGTTTTATAATGTATCTAAATATACCTTTGATACATTACTTGCAGACCCCGAAAATATCGAAGCGAATTTCCGTGATTACCTTGCAGGTTTTTCAGGCAATGTTCAAGACGTCCTTTCCAAGTTCGATTTTGACAACATCATAAAACGAATGGTAGAAAGCAACACCTTGTATTTAGTTATCAAAGAATTTAATTCCCCGAAGGGTTATCTTGGTAACGACAAGATTTCTGCTGTTGATTGCGGTTATATCTTTGAAGACCTTGTTCGCCGTTTCAATGAAAGTTACGGCGAAGAAGCGGGAGCACATTTCACATCACGAGATATAATTTATATGATGACCGATATTCTACTTTGCGATACAAAGTTTAACGGTCAAAACATAACCGTTTATGATATGGCAATGGGAACATCACAGATGTTATCCTGTATGGAAGAACGAATTAAAGCTTTGGACGAAGACGCAACAGTTACCTGCTTCGGTCAGGAATTCAACCCTTCTACCTTCGCTATTGCAAAGGCTGATATGATGATTAGAGGCGGCGACCCGAACAATATGAGATTTGGCGACACCCTTTCGGAAGACCAATTCGCAGGTTACAAGTTTGACCGTATCATTTCTAACCCACCTTTCGGTATTGATTGGAAGCGCGAACAAAAGGCGGTGGAAAGTGAAGCGAAACTTGGCGAAAACGGTCGCTTTTCGGCAGGTCTTCCCAAAATCTCGGACGGTCAGCAACTCTTTGTTTTGAACGGACTTTCAAAACTTGCAGAAGACGGTAAAATGGCGATTGTTCAAAACGGTTCGCCCTTGTTTTCAGGCGACGCAGGTTCTGGACCGAGTGAAATTCGCCGTTATATGTTAGAAAACGATTGGTTGGAAGCAATCGTTCAGTTAAGCACCGACCAATTTATGAATACAGGTATTGCAACATATATTTGGGTGTTCAATAAGGACAAGCCTTCCTATCGTGCAGGTAAGGTTCAGTTGATTGACGCTTCCCATTGTTACGAGCCGAGAAGAAAACCCATAGGCACAAAACGAAATGATATTACCGAGTTATGCCGTAATCTCATTGTTAAAGCCTACGGCGAATTTGAAGAAGGTATCTATGGCGACAAGGAAGGTATCTATTGCGAAAGCAAGATTTTTGACAGCGTGGAATTTGGATATAACAAAATCGTTGTTGAAAGACCATTGCTTGATGAAAACGGCAAGCCTGTTTTGAAAAAGGGCAAACCTGTTGCTGATAGCAGTTTACGAGATACCGAGAACGTTCCGTTAGACGAAGATATTGACGCCTACTTTGCAAGAGAGGTTTTACCCTATGCACCTGACGCTTGGATAGACAAGAGCAAAACCAAGGTTGGTTACGAAATACCTATGACAAGATATTTCTATGAATATCAATCTCCCGAACCCTCAAACGATATTCTCAACCGCATTATCGGTTTGGAATCCGATATATCTCAAACCCTACACACACTATTACATAAGGAACAATAAATGAGAGAAATTTTTAGTTTAATTTTTGATAGATTGACCGACCCGTTAGGGCTACCCATTTCTGCACTATACGAATATGTTATTCTGCTTGTTATTGGTGCAATCGCTTATGCTATCGCCTTTTCGGCTGTTGGCGATATGTACGATAGCGGTTCAATCAGTTCGAGCGGTGCAGGTAGTCTTTTCCATTGGCTTATTCGTTTAGTAGTATTTGTTGTTATATGGGCGATAACCTACGGCGTTATAACCCTTGTAAAATGGATAACGGCACATTGGGTTGTTATTGTATCTTCGTTAGGCGGTATATTGCTGATAGCAGGTATAATAGCGGTGGTTGTAATCTTCAATAAAAAAGGAGATACACTATGAGAGCATTAAAATATAGTGGTGTTGAGTGGATAGGCGATATTCCGAGCGATTGGAATATTATCAAAATCGGTAATCAATACACCGAAAGAAAAACAAAAGTCAGCGATAAAGATTATCCCCCCTTGTCTGTAACTATGAAAGGAGTTGTGCCACAACTTGCTAACGCAGCGAAAACAGACGCCCACGATGATAGAAAGTTAGTATGTGTAGGCGATTTTGCGATAAATAGCCGTTCAGACAGGCGCGGTTCTTGTGGTATATCGGAATATGATGGCTCGGTATCTTTAATCAATACAATACTTGCACCACGAGATAAAATGAACCCCAAATACTATAATTGGTTGTTTCATTCCACAATGTTTTCCGATGAATTTTATAAATGGGGACACGGTATTGTAAATGATTTGTGGACTACAAATTGGCAAGATATGAAGCACATAGCAATTCCTGAACCCCCCTTGTCCGAGCAAGAACGAATTGCAGATTTCCTTGACCGCAAATGTGCTGAAATTGATACCGTTATTGAGAAGACCAAGGCGACTATTGAAGAATACAAAAAATTAAAGCAATCGGTTATAACCGAAGCGGTAACAAAAGGTATTCGTGGCGACCGTGCTATGAAAGATAGCGGTATTGATTGGATAGGCGATATTCCTGCAGAGTGGGAAATAAGAAAACTATTTAGAGCCATTGATAAAATTGGCGATATAGACCACTATATGCCAAACTCTGTTGAAACAGGTATTCCTTATTTAATGACAGGCGATTTGAAAGAAAAAATCAGCCAAGTTGATTTTGATGTGTGCAAACAAGTTTCTCTTGAAGACTATGAAACACTATCTTCAAAAATCAAAGCAACAAAGGGAGATATAATTTTCGCAAGATATGCCACCATCGGAACGGTTTGTATTGTTGATATAGACAAGGACTTTTTAGTATCATATTCCTGTTTAACGATTAAACCCACACAAAGTTTGTTAATCGGTAATTTCTTGTTTTATTATTTAAAATCTACTGCGTTTTTTGAAGATGTAAAACAATACATAAACTCAAATACACAAGCAAATGTTGGACTTGATTCTATGACAAAAGCAAAAATTGTTCTTCCAACATTACAAGAGCAAGAAGAAATCGCAGATTTCCTTGACCGCAAATGTGCCGAGATTGACAAACTGATAGCCGATAAAACACATCTGCTTGACGAAATGGAAAGTTACAAAAAATCTGTTATATACGAGTATGTAACAGGCAAAAAAGAGGTGGAATAATTTGAACAAAAGTAATTATCTGTTTTTAGGGATTGGAATTAGTTATATTGTGATTGCTATTATTCAAGCGTGTGTTCCAGGAATTCTTGGTGCAAATATATATGTAACGGTTGCATTTGTTTCTTTTGAGTTAACTTTGCTTGAATTAATTAAAAGCACTACAAATATATGTTTTTCTAATATTAAACGGTATGAAAAAACCGTGGACGATTATATTGGTTTATTGCAAAGGAATATTACTGTTTTCAAGCCGTATTCGTTATTTGACAATGATACTAAGATGTTTGAAGATAAATTACAAACAGTCCTAGGCAGTAACAAAAAGGATAAGTATAAAAAAATATATTATTTTCTAAAAAAGACGGTTAGTTGTTTAACCGTGTTTCAAATTGTTTTCTGTTCTATACAAATAATTGTATCTCCATTAAAAATTATTCCCTATGACTTGATTACAACAAAAACAATTAATGTTCTTTCTCTGCTGTCTTTGGCTTTTATGTTTGTTTCATATTTCATTGTAAATGCTAGCATTTCGATAGATAAGGAAGAACAGGACAAATTAGCGATAGAAAAGAATGTTTCAAATTACTATCTTGATAAAATCGAAAGCATTAACGAGCACACGAGAAAAGATGTTTTTCTAGATGAAACGGAGGTTAAAAAATGATAACCAACGAAAGACGTTTTGAAGAAGATATTGAAAGTTTTTTGTTGACCGATAAGGGCGGTTACACAAAGACCACAGATACATACGACCCCTCGGTTGCCTTGTTTACCGATACCCTGATAAACTTTGTTAAGAACACGCAGCCGAAGGAATGGGCGCGGTTTGAAAACACCTGTAATAGCGACCCTGTAAAGAAATTCTGTATTGCCTTTAATAACGCTTGCGATACCGAAGGTTTGATTAGCGTGTTAAGACACGGTTTTAAGCATAGAGGAATTACCTTCCGAGTTTGCTATTTCAAACCCGAAAGCAACCTGAACAAGACAGCGACCGAACATTACAATCAAAATGTTTGTAATGTGGTTCGCCAATGGCACTATACAGCAGAAAACAACAATTCTGTTGATATGGTTCTTGTGTTCAACGGCATACCTGTTTTTGCTTTGGAACTGAAAAACCAATACACAGGACAAACGGTTGATAATGCAAAAACCCAATGGATGTATGACCGTAACCCAAGAGAACTTTGTTTTCAGTTTGACAAGCGAATCTTGGCATATTTCTGTGTAGACCAAACCGACGTCTTTATGACAACAAAACTTGCAAAGGGAGATACCTTCTTCCTACCCTTCAATCAGGGTTCTAACGGTGCAGGTAATGACGGAGGCAAGGGCAACCCAGCCAACCCGAACGGTTATCCCACAGCATACCTTTGGGAGAATGTTTTACAGAAAGACAGCGCTTTGGATATAATTCAAAAGTTTATCCACCGCAAAGATAACAAAACTCTTATCTTCCCAAGATTTCATCAGTTAGATGTTGTTAGAAAACTCGTTGCCGATGTTAAGACCAACAGCGCAGGAACTAATTACCTGATACAGCATAGTGCAGGTTCAGGCAAATCAAATTCGATTGCTTGGACGTCCTACCGTTTGGCAAGTCTGCACGATATTGACAGCACACCTATCTTTTCATCGGTAATCATTGTTACCGACCGTGTGGTGCTTGATAGACAGTTACAGGACACCATTTCAGCCTTCGACCATACACTCGGAACGGTTGAAACAATCGGAGAAGGTAAAACAGCGAAAGACCTTCGTGACGCTATCAATAGTGGTTGCAGAATTATTGTAACAACCCTTCAAAAGTTCCCTGTAATCTATTCCGAGGTTGAGAACACCAAGGGCAAGAACTTTGCTGTTATTGTTGATGAAGCCCATTCATCACAAACAGGTCAATCTGCTATCAAACTCAAGACCGCCCTTGCAGATACCGAAATGGCGCTTCGTGAGTATGCAGAAATTGAAGGTAAAGCCGAAGAAGAACTTGACCTGAACGATAAATTGTTACAGGAAATGATTGTTCACGGAAAGCACAAGAATCTATCCTTCTTTGCCTTTACAGCCACACCCAAAGGTCAAACCTTGGAGATGTTCGGAACAGAATATAAGGACGGTTCTTTCCACCCCTTCCACGTCTATTCTATGAAACAGGCAATTCAGGAAGGGTTCATAATGGACGTGCTTCAAAACTATATGACCTATAACACCTGCTTCAAGATAGCAAAGACTATTCCTGATAACCCTGATGTGCCCGTATCTCGCGCCGCAAAGGTTATTCGCCGTTTTGAAGACTTGCACCCTTACAACATATCTCAAAAAGCACAAATCATTGTTGAAACCTTCCTTTCCACCACAGCGAAAGCAATCGGCGGTAAAGGAAAAATGATGGTTGTTACATCTTCACGTTTAGCGGCCGTTCGATACTACCACGAGGTAAAGCGCTATATCGAAGAAAAGCACTATGACAACATAGATATTTTGGTTGCTTTTTCGGGTGCTGTTAAGGATAAAGGAAACGAATACACCGAAACGTCCCTTAATGTTCGCAAGGACGGTTCGCACATTTCCGAAGACCAAACAAAAGCAGAGTTCCACAGCAATTTCAACGTGCTTATCGTTGCCGAAAAATACCAAACGGGCTTTGATGAACCGTTACTGCACACAATGATTGTTGACAAAAAACTCCGTGGTGTAAAGTGTGTTCAAACCCTTTCCCGACTTAACAGAACTTGTGCAGGTAAAAACGATACCTTTATACTTGACTTTGTTAATACAGCAGATGATATTCAAAAAGCCTTCCAACCGTTCTATCAGGAAACGGCACTTTCACAAGAGGTAAATGTTGACCTGATTTATCAGTTGCAAAAGGAATTGAGAGCATACAACATTTATTCCACAAATGACATTCAGGCATTTTGCGATATTTACTATTCAGGTAAGAAGCAAGACGCCGTTAGTATGGGTAAAATGACCTCTACCCTGAAACCTGTTGCTGACCGTTACAACGATAAAGCACAAGATGATAGATATAATTTCAGGCGTCAGGTTCGTTCCTATATTAAATGGTATGGTTATATCTCGCAGGTTTGCCGTATGTTCGATAGCGAAATGCAAAAGGAATATGTGTTCTGCTCGTATCTGCTGAAACTTATACCTGCTGAACCTGTAAAGATGATTGACCTTGAAGGTGCATTGAAACTTGAATTTTACAAGTTGGAAGAAACCTTCAAAGGTGAAATTGCCCTTACAGACAAACCGACACCTTATGAACCTTCAGGCGCAAAGGGCAAAGCGGTTCCCGAACAGAAAGAACCTTTGGAAGAGGTTATACAGAAAATCAATGAACTGTTTGCAGGTAATTTCAGCGACGCCGACCGTGTATTGATTTATGCTTTGCACGATAGGTTAAAAGATGATGATAAACTCCGCAAGGTTGCAAAAACTTCTAACCCACAGGTATTCGCAGAAAGTATTTTCCCGAAAACCTTTGATGTTGTTGCACAAGATAGTTATGTAGAGCAGACCGAAGCATTTACATCACTTTTCCAAAACAAGAGCAAGTATAACGCCATTATGGCAGCGCTCGGTAGTATGCTTTATCGTGAGTTTAACCGAACAGACCTATAATAGAAAAATCGGTATGAGATATTTCCTCATACCGATTTTGTTTTAACTCATAGTTTGGGTATGTACCTTGCTGATACAAGCCTTCAAAAACACATCTATCGAAGGTTCTTTTCCTTCAGGTGCAATTTGTTGCCAAAATGCCCTTGCTGTCGGCTCGGTGGAAGCCATACCGACACGGATTGCTTCCTTCATATCGTTTATTACCTCTTGTGGTGTAACACCGTTCTGTTTTGCGATTTGTCGAATAATCTTTTTTGTTGTCATTTCTTTTTCTCTCCATTCATAACTATTTGTTTGTTGTCTTAACTGACAGTTATGTTATACCACACAAAGTATGTCGAAATTACACGAAGCCTGTTGTCGAAATAAAAAAAGTTCGCTTTTTGTCAAGCGAACTCTTTTTTTACTTTATTGACCGTTTTGAATGGGAAATCATTGTGTCAATAACATCATAAATCTTGTTGCGGTCTTCTTCCGATAATTGCGATAGTTTTTCATTGAGCAAGGAATTTTTAACCGTATATCCAGCCGTAACCACATCACATAGAACCACATCAGCAGATACACCGATTGCATTTAATATAGCAACCAAAGTTTCAAGTGAAGGTGTCTTTTCTCCGCGTTCTATCATTCCAACATAAGTTACGGATAAATTCGCCTTTTCAGCCAAGTCCTCTTGGCGCATTTTTTTAGATAAACGGCATTTCCTGATATTTGCACCTATTGTATCTAATTTCAATTTTGCATTCTCCCTTATAGTTATTCTCTATAACTATTAGTATAGGTTATGTTAATGAGATTTTACACGAACTATAAGGAAGACAACATAACCGTTAGTTAGTAAATTAAAAAAGATATGCAGAAAAACTAAATAATAAATTCGCCTTTCATACTTATATTGCTTGGCAACTATATTATTATCTCCAAAAGTCCACGGAGAGCAGAAAGGGTTTTTATTATGGCTAATGTAGCACAAATAATTACTGAAAACATATTAAATAAGATGAAAGAAGCAGAAGAACAGGGAAAGACTTTCAGGTGGGTTAAACCGTTTGCGCTCGGCGCTCCCGACAAGGCATACAGTTATAACACAATGGAAGCATACAGGGGTATCAACCGAATTTTGCTTGATAATAACGAATACCTAACCTTTAATATGGTTAAGGCATTAAACGAAAAGAAAGACGCCCCACAATACCAAATCAGGAAAGGTGCAAGGGGTAATATCGTTTGCTATTACAACACAACACCTGTTCTTGATGAAGAAACAGGCGAACCGAAGTTAGATAAGGACGGCAACGAAATCAAAAAAGGGTTTTTGAAATATTACCACGTTTACAGCCGTGAAGATGTTGTTCAACGTGATAACGGAGAGAATCTACCTTCCAAATTCCATTTTGAACACTTTACCCACGAAGAAGCAACCGAACAAACAAGACTTGCACTTGACCGTTTCAATCGACTTTTCAACTATTATTGTAAAAAATACGGTATTGAGGTTCAAATCGTTAAGGACGGAACACAGGCATATTTCTCCCACGATATGAAAATAAGAGTGCCTGACATACATAACTTTACATCGGTTTATGAATACATTACAACCCTTGCACACGAAATGGTGCATAGCACAGGTGTTGCGCTCGGTCGCTTCAACGATAAAACCGTTGTTGATTTAGAAACAGCACACAAGGAATATAGCAAAGAAGAATTGGTTGCCGAAATCGGTAGTCAAATCGTTTGCGCCGAAATGTGTATTCCCGATGATAGCGATACACCTGAAAATTACCTTGGCTATATTCAAGGTTGGGCTTCATACCTTAAAGACAAACCTAATGAAATAATCTCTGCAAGTACCAAAGCCGAGAAGGCTTCGGACTTGATATTAGAGTGTGTCAGGGAAATGGAACTTGAAGAACAGAAAAACAAAGAAAGTGAGGAAATAAGATGAACGAGCAGAACGGAAACGTTGAGTTTATAGAGATTTTGAAAGAACGAAGAAACAAAGGCTTATTATCACAGATAGCAGATAAGGTTACACCGATAAAGCAGACATACGAAGAACCCCAAGACTATGAAACACTAATTGATGATATTTTTGCAGATTGAACAGGGCTAACACCCTGTTCTTTTTTTGAAAAAATGTATGCTACAAAAAGTTGTTGCATTTTTCGTAAAAAAACCAAAGGCAGCGCTTGACCTTAAATGCCATTTTGACCGTTATTTTTGCAAATAAGGGTTAAATTTCGTTGTGTTTTTTAACAAAAATAAAAAAATTGAAAAATTTTTCGTGAAAATTTTATTCCGAAAATCGCAAGATGTTGCGAGTATTTTTCCTCATATCTTTTTTGAAAATCAAAAACCAAGTAACCATGGGACTTTTGTTTATTTTGACATATAGAGGTTTTAGGCGGTTTGACAGAAGGCGGTTTTTGTGGTATCATAATTACACAATAATTCAACAAACAAAATTCAACCGACTAATTTTTTTTCAACTCAATTTTTTGACAATTAAACTAAATTAGATTTCCCTATAAGATAATTTTTCAACCCAAAATAAAGACAATACACCTATCCCAAAGACAAAGGGATAGGTGTATTTTTTTGTTGTCTATTGGAATTTTCGAGAAAGGAGATTTTCAAATGTTGAAGACGAATACAAATAAGGTTATCGAAAACACTTGGGCGCATATATGCGAACATCTTGAAACCGAAATAGAAGAAGAACAAACATCAGCCGAAAAAATATTGTTAAGATATTTTGGTTGTGTGGGCGGTGCTACCATATATCACAAAGCCTACCATTTGGTTGAAGCAGGTATTTTTGATATTTATTATACCGATGTGCGCGAAAGTCTAAAAAATATCCTTGAAGAAACTGACGAAGAAGCTAACCAATATGACAATGAACAAGCTTGGAAATTGTATTGCCACCTTGTCGCAAAAACTATTGATAAAAAAACAGAAAAATATTTTAAGAAATAATAAGGAGATTTTATATTATGAAGGTTCGTATTAACAAAAATACAGAAACAAAAAATGATAAAAAGACAGTAGTAAATTTTGATAAAGACATAAATTCACTTTACAAAGAGATTATACAAACAACCCCTATTGACGTTAATTTTGCAACAATAACAGCTGTTTGCAAAGACGAAAACATAAACCTTGACGC
>JAGAOS010000017.1 GCA_017623575.1 Clostridia bacterium | reverse complement strand
TTGATCATCACCTGAAACATCGCTTGTAGCTTCATCAGGACCACATGCTGCAAAAAGCATCATAACTGCCAACAATAAAGCCAAAATGCTGGCAAAACGCTTTGCCATAGAAATTGTTTTCATTTTTGTTTACCTCCATAAATTTTTATTGATTTTATATTATTGCGAAGCACCGCAATAAACACCTACATATTTTACTCTATAGATATTAATATGTCAAGATTAAATATTATAAAAATCAAATAAAACTTTTAAGCTTACTGTCACAATAAAGGCAACGATACACCTTATTTTCGCGGTCAGTAAGGCGGAAAATATGACTTAACTCCTGCTCGGTTGAAGTAATGCAACGAGGATTTTTACACTTGCAAACATTTTCTACCTTTAAAGGAAGCTCCATATGAGTTTTACTTACAAGTTCTTCATTTTTTATTGTATTAACGGTAATACCGGAATCAAAAAAGCCAATAACCTCCAAGGAAAGATCAATATCGGCATCAATTTTAATAATATCCTTTTTGCCCATAAGTCTGCTTGGTGCATTTTTAATTATTGCAATTTGGCAATCAAGCTCCTCCAACCCCAAAAGAGAATAAAGCTCCATACTTTTTCCTGCAGGAATATGGTCAATAACAAAACCGTTTTTAATAGAATCTACCTTCATTTTACCTCTACCTCCAACAGCTTTAAGATTAGTGCCATACGCATATATTTACCATTCAACACCTGCTTGAAATAAGCCGCTCTGGGGTCACTGTCAATAGCAACAGAGATTTCATTAACCCTTGGCAACGGATGCATAATTGTCAGACTTCCTTTTGCAGTTTCTAATTTTTTGGGGGTTAAAATGTAGCTATCCTTAAGGCGGATATAATCAGCTTCATTAAAGAAGCGTTCCCTTTGAACACGAGTCATATAAAGTATATCAAGCTCAGGCATAACACTTTCTAAGCTTTCGGTCTGAATAAATTCAATGTTGTTCTTTTCCAGAATATCTTTTCTGATATAATCGGGTAGCTTTAATTCATCGGGAGATATAAGCACAACCTTGATATTTTCGTATCGAGAAAGAGCGGCAATAAGGGAATGTACCGTTCTACCGAACTTTAAATCACCGCAAAAACCTATGGTATAACCGGAAAGGCTACCCTTTTCTCGTTTAATGGTAAGAAGGTCTGCCAAGGTTTGGGTGGGATGATTGTGACCGCCATCGCCCGCATTAATAACGGGAATTGACGCATTCATTGATGCAACAAGGGGCGCGCCCTCCTTAGGATGGCGCATAGCTATAATATCGGCATAACAGCTGATGGTTTTTGCGGTATCCGCAACGCTTTCACCCTTTGCAGCAGAAGAGCTGTTAGCCTCAGAAAATCCCAACACATTTCCGCCAAGCTCATACATAGCAGCCTCAAAGCTCAGCCTTGTACGGGTAGAGGGCTCAAAGAAAAGGGTTGCAAGCTTTTTACCCTTACATACTTCGGCATATTTTGCGGGATTTGCAATAATATCCTCTGCAACAGCAATAAGCTCATCTAGCTCTTTGGTTGTAAGTTCTAAAATATCAATCAAGCTTCTCAACTTTAATTACTCCTTTGCGCCGTTTACTGCAAGGTAATTTTTAATACGCTCTACATTTTCTTTATTGGCGGGGTCCTCTTCAAGATATTCAATAATATCATAAACATCTACAACCGAGTATACGGGGAAGCCGAACTCCTCACCTACCTCAGCCATAGCAGATTTTTCACCCTTGCCTTTTTCTTTTCTATCTACCATAACAAAGGTAGCGGCAACCTTGGTGCCTTTAAGACTGCTTAAAATCTCCATACTTTCTCTAATAGCAGTACCTGCGGTGATAACATCCTCAACAATAACGATTTCCTCGCCCTCAGACGGCTTATATCCAACAAAAACACCGCCTTCGCCGTGATCCTTTTCCTCCTTACGGTTAAAGAAGAAAGGAACATCCAGACCGTTTTTAGCTAGAGCAACAGCAACAGAAACAGCAATGGGAATTCCCTTATAGGCGGGACCGTAAAGAACGGTTTTTTTGTTGCCTACCTTTTCAAAATAAGCCTTTGCATAAAACTCACCAAGCTTGCAGATCTGCTCTCCTGTTTTAATATCACCTGCATTAATAAAGTAAGGAATTTTTCTGCCCGATTTAGCAGTAAAATCGCCAAACTTTAAAACTCCTGCAGACTCTAAAAACTGAATAAATTCTCTTTTATAGCTTTCCATTTAAAAAACATCCTTTCATTTTATAAATAAACTTAATTATCCTATTTTATTATACATTAATAGTTATAGATTGTCAATCAAAGAACTTATTATAAAGTGACATTTTATAAAAATTTTGTCCACAAAAAAGTCGTTTCCGCCAAAACGGAAACGACTTTTTATTATAGTATTAATTTAAAACATTGGTTTCTAAGAAGTTTATAAGGTCTTTTGCATTAGCGGTATGACCGTCAGGTGTGGGATGTCCGCCCTGACCGTTACAATCATGTCGGCTTATTAAGGTATAGTAGGTATTGCCATCGGTTTCGGCAAATGCTTTAACCGTACTTTCATAAACTGAAGCAATTCTTACCTCCATCATACCGTATACCCAAACGATTTTGGCATTGGGATTTTTGCTTCGTACCATAGTAAGCATATCGGTAATGCCTTGCTTTAAAACATCAACATTATCGGCGGGGATTGTTTTGCCGTTTTCATCCTTGGTTATATATACGGGAGTATCATTTGCACCAAGGGCAATAACAACTACATCAGGTTCTGTACGAGAGCCAAAATCATATTTAACATCGGTATTACCGTAGTAAAGATTCTGATACTCATCATACATATATGGAGCCTCAGTGCAAACGCTACCGTTAGAGCAGGAAACAATATTAAAATCTGCATTAAAATGATCGGCAACCTTGATTGCGTAACCTTTTGTAATATCGGTTCTTAAAAGCCAGTCGGGCTCGGCCTCTTTAGTGTAAAGTCCCATTGCAGAGGAAATAGAATCACCAATAAATTCCATTTTAAGTTCCTTTTCAGCAGGAGCGCTAAAAAGTGAACCGTTATAGGTAATGCCGCCAATTGTCATAGCAACTGCTTTTGCTTCGGATGCCTTTAAAATTTGTATTGTATGGAATCCGGGTTTAATATACTGCAAAGCAGTAACATCTTCGCCCTTGCCGGGGGTTCTTAACTGAACGGCATTTTCAAGATCGCCGTCTAAAACCGCATAGAACAAAACTTCTTCAGTATTGCCGGTACCGGGGTCGATTGTTTTAACATTATTCAGAACGAAATCGCCACTGAACTGACCCTGAACGGTAAAGCCCGATGCGCTCCATTCCATTCTGAGAGCGTCATTATTAAAGGTGGCGCGGTTGTTAAGCTTTAATTTGCTTTGGACCTCTGTTAAGGAATGATAGGTGTTTAAATATTCAGCAAAGAAACTGCCGTTTACTGTAATTCCTTCCCAACCTGCAAGATATTTTGCAAGGTCATTAACATCAACAAGGTTAACCGTTCCATCCATATTTACATCAAGAATATCTTCGGTAACACTTAAATTCTCCCAACCTGCTACATACTGAGCAAGAATAACAAGGTCTTTAAGATTATTAACCTCATCTCCATTGATATCGCCTGCGAGGTATTCAGGCTCGGAAAGTCCTGCAATTAAGCACTGTGCAATGATTCTGGTTAAGAAATCATTACCATGAACCATATTGTCGTTGAAAATATCGTAAATTTCCTTGCTTTCAAGTACCTCAAAGAAGACGCTCATAGAATCTGCAATGCCAACGCCCTCATTATTTTCTACAATGTTGTAATACTGAGCTCTGTTTGCCATTAAGTTTTCCGGCTGATATTGCACAACAGAGGTATTTGGAACATATTGAGTCCACAAAAGCACCTCTGTATCGTTACCGGTGTAGTCACGGAATTCATCAATAATCGCTTGCATATTAATGCCAAACTCTTCAGCGGTGTGACCGGCAGTTAAATCGTTACCGCCAAAGCAAAGAATCATAAGGTCGGGAGTAGTATTTGTCCAACCATAATCTCTTTCTAAATAGCCAAGACGCTCTTTAATAACACCTTTACCCCACTGAGCAGTTTGACCGCCCAAAGCAATATTTTTAAATGTAATTTTAGCATCGGGATAAAGCTTTTTAATATTTTGCTCTAACATAATGGGCCAAGCGGGAGTGAAGGGAGCAAAATTCAAAATGTTGCTACCAAGTCTTCCATTTTTTTGGTAAATAGCATGGTCATAGAACAGTCCGCTGGTGCTAAGACCACAGGAAGCGGAGTCGCCAAAGATAACTATGTTTACTTCCTCGCCATTTTCAAGCTTTTTGAAAATCTCGGGGATTTTATCTTTTTGTGACTGAATTACAGTGTCGGGATTATAGCCCTCTGCATCAGGCCACTGCTCGGTATGCTCATAGGTTACTGTAATAGCATAAGCGGGATAATCATAATCATCAATAAAAGCAGCATAGGTATTTTCTTTGCCGTAAACGGGGAAGCTGCTACTTTCGGTTGTTTCTAACGGTTTTGTGAATACGGGGATTTTAGAACCATCTAAAATCTTAAGAAGGCCGTCTTCGGTGATTTCATAGTCAACGCCTTCAAGATAATTCATAGTAAGGTCGTAAGAACGAACCGAAACAACCTTATCAATGGGGTAAAGAAGCTTTGCAGTTTCTCTGCCAGGTATAAAGAGTACCGTTTCGTGGTAAACCGTATCACCCTCCCAAATAGGAGTAGCGGCAATTTCTTCATTATACTCATAAAGTGGGCGACCTTGTTTATCTACATTCGGATCAAAGCGGTTTTCATCTCCCTCGCACTCTACGCTGACTATGTTTTCTTCTGTTGCCTCAAAGGAATAATTGCCTTTTGAATTAGCTGTTAAGGTAGTACCGTTGACTGAAACCGTGGGAATAAGATTATCCTTGGTTCTTACCTTAAATGTAACCTTATCGCCAACCGCAAAATCCTTAAAGTAACCGCCTATAAACTCAACCGATGCGGCATCCTTGGTATCAACGGCGATTTTGGCTTTAGGTGTTACATTCTGAACACACTTAATTGAAACATCGTCTATGTAAAGGGGACATTTATTAACGGTAACCGAAATATCGGACTTTAATTTATCGTGATAGGTGTAGGCAAAGACTAAATTATCAACATTATCGCCTGTTGTGAATTTTAATGTAGCCTTTTGCCATATACCTGCCAAAGAATTGTTAGGTGCAAAAACTTTTGAGGTTTCAAACATACCCGCTTTGCCCGAAGCAACTGCCATTTTTTTGTTGGTTGGGTCGGGTGTGTACAAGCCGTAGGTTATTTTATTTAAATAACGGTCGGCATTAGTGGTGGTATACGCATACCAGAAGGAAAGCTCATACTCGGTATTAGGAGTTAGATTTAAGGGCATTGCCGCATACTGATAATAGGTTTTGCCCATTAAGGCATTACTACCTGTATGACCGCCGCTTACAACCTCTAAGCTGCCGAAACTTGTTAAAAGTGCGGCTTTTGAGCTGTATGTATACATATCCTGAGTACCTGTTAAGGTATGGTCATATAATTTTGTACCAACGGCAAAATCCTCAAAGCCTTCGGTAAACTCAGGACCTCTGACGGTTATAGTAGGCTCTTCTGTAGGAAGATTAGCAAAAGCTTCATTTGCATCAATAAGAGTTTGGAGGTTGGGCAAAAGGTCATCATTGTTAAGTTCGGCGCGGAGAGCATTTGCATTTTCAATAGCGGTGCCGCTTTCTGCTGTAACCTCGCCAATAGCCTCAATAGCTTTCTGGGCTTCGTTGGCTTTTTTGTAAAGGGAAGCGGCCTCGTGTGCGGCAGTTCGCATAGCATGATCTTCTTCTGCAGTAACGCCAACATTAACACCCATAGTATCGCTAACTGTACCGATTGCGGTAGTTAAATCGAACTTGGCATCTAGCGCAGAAACGCCCGTAAATGTTTCATACCAAACAAGAGCAGCAGTTAAACGACCTTTATCGCTAAGGTGGAAACCGTCACGATTTAATGATTGCTCTGCAAATTCATCGGTAGCTCTGAGTCTTTGGATTGCTTCGCCCGAAGGAATAAGTCTAACATACCCGTGATTCTTTGAAGCCTGTAAATATGTATCTATAATTGATTCATACATTACGGTTTGTGAATTTTCATAGTTGCTAAGACCTGAATATTCATGCTCATAAGCCCAGGTCATATGGAAACGGATTTCGGCATTAGGGCAAACCTCTTTAAAGTATTTAACAAGCTCGGAAAGGTATGGTTCAAAGGTGTCAATCTTACCACTGTTGCCACTAACCTGCTGAATGGTGATATAATCCCAATCGTTTGCGGTAAGTGCCTGATACATACTTACCTTTGAGAAGGTTTGATTACCGCCTGTAGCATCGGGATTATGGTAATCAAAGGTATAATCGGTAGTGCCGTTAAACATATTGTTGTAGTGACGGAGAAGTGCACAACCGCCAATCCAGGCATTACCTACACGCAAATCCACGCCATCTGCTGCGGCAAGCTCTTCAATAAACTCGGTAGCATCCTTAGAGAAGCTGTTACCAAAGGCTAAAACCTTAATGGTATCATCGGTTCTTTCGGTCTCACTCAGTTCAATAGGCGTTAAAACGCTCTGGTCCTCTGCCACTTGAAGCTTGAGGTTATCAAGATAAATGGTATCATCTGCTACGGTATAAGGAGTAGAAGTTGTATATCTTAAATAAATACCAAACTGCTCATAGGCAGATAAATCACTGACTCTAAGGCGAAGAACGGTATTAACCCAATCGCCTGTACCCTTTAAATCCTCTAAATATGCAAGAGGAACGGAATTATCCTTAACAGTTTCGCCCTGACTTGGGTTGTAACCTACAAAATATAATTTAGAAATCTGTCGTTTTTTATCAGAGGTATATTCAAGCAATTTCCAATCCATTGAAAATTCATAGATTGTCCCCTCGGTGAGAGCGGTTTTATCAAAGGGGATAAACATATGCTCATACATTGCATAAATGCCTAGTGCCTTTTCGCCCGATTTAACCTCAGTAGTTGTGATATAAGGCTCTGCCCAAGAAAGGTTGCTAATAACATTACCTACTGTTGAATCGGTCTGATTTTCAAAATCCTCATAGTACACTGTGCCTTCGGGGAGTTCGGGCTCTTCCGGTTCTTCGGTAGCTTCTTCATACTCTTTTAAAACAATATCTTTAACATCTAATTTTAAGCCTGCATATGTACTGCCGCGAAGCATAATAGAAAGTGCTACGCGGTTATCAACTGTATCAGTAGGCATTATATCGCCTTCTGTGGGCTCACAGGCAGTAAAAACAGCCGTTACCTTTGTCCAGTCGGAATAAATTTCATTTGGGGTTTTTGTTTTGTCGGTAGGATCAAAGTTTGAATATTTGGCTCTTGTAACCGGCTCTTGACTACCTACCGTCCATACAGCAGAAAAATCATTGTGACGCATATTTTTATAAGCATAAAAATTGTTATCAGTTGCTGTAGCTGAAAGGGTAAAACGAGAGGTGCTTTTCATAGTGGTTGTGTCTTCAACCTGAGGCAAGTAAATTGCATAAGTAGGATATTTTTCAGTAGTAAAGTCGGCACTATTCTCCGGTACACGAGCATAAAACGAAAACTCATACTTTACACCGGGTGTAAGATTAGCAGCATAGCTATAATAGGCTGCATTTGCGCCGTCAAGCTGAATATAGTCGGTAACACCGTCTGAATCTTCATCTACTTTATTAACGGTTTTATAGGTCGACCATCTTTGAGAGTCGGTATGGTAATCTGAGGCGATAAGTATTTTACCGCCATCGGCCGTTGCATCTTCAGCGCTTACAGTACCACAAAGTACCGAGTAGCAACTGAAGGTAAGAATAAGGGTTAGTAAAATTGCTAAAAGTTTTTTCATTATATCTCCTCCTAAAAATATATTTACAAAGACATTATAACAGTATTCATTTACAATTTCATTGCAAATGAATACAAAAAACATTGCAAATATCGCCAAGATGCTTGCAATACTTTTTTATATGTTTATACTTCCATTATACATAATTACAAAAATAATAAAATTCATTTTTTAAAAATAGTTTGCATTTTTTGCGTTTTTTTGATATAATTTATAAAAATATGAGCATATTTTTTTGCAGTTTTTAAGGAGTGAGATTTTTGCCAAGAAAAAATATAGTAAATTTTAAATTTCCTATTACAAAGCTTAATAATGCAAATGCTCCAAATCATAATGCCCTATTGTGCAAAAAAACAAAATCTAATAAAAAATTTTTTCCGTTACACAACCATAATTATATGGAAATTGAATATTTAACCAGTGGCACCATAATACAAGAATTAAACGGAATTAAGTTTGAAGCCACGGTAGGCTATTTTCATTGTCTTGACCATAATGATACCCATTCCTTTAAATCTGTTGCGCCACCCTTTCACTTTCACAATATTTGCTTTGATATTAGAAAGATTCCGTCTAATATAGCCGAGTTATTACGCTCGGTGCAATTTCCGTTCGTTGGCAGCTTTTCAAAAGAGGCATTTGAGAAGGTGAAGAATTATTTTGAAATTATGTACTCTATTCAAAATTCTGATGAACCATACACAAAAGAAACGCTATACTCTTATTTTGCACTTATTCTGATTGAAGTTTTAAAGGCAGGAAAGCCACTGCAACCCAATAAGTCAAAATCCACATATAAATACGCAAAAGCAGCGGGAGAATATATTAAAGAAAATTATAACAGCCATATAACACTTAACGATGCAGCAAAACACCTGAACCTTGCCCCCACCTACTTAAGTCAGATTTTCCCCAAATATTATGGCTGCGGATTTGTTGAATATCTTAACTCTTACAGAATAACGGTTGCAAAGGAGCTTATAATCTCAACCAATTTAAGTATTACTGACATTGCACTTGACTCGGGTTTCAGTAATCATTGTGCATTTTCCAGAGCCTTTAATAAATACGAAGGTTGCAGCGCAAGAGAATTTAAGCAAAGGTACAAAAATTCTGATTTCATTTAATAAAAACATCACAGCCGCTGACAATCAAGTCATCGGCTGTGATGTTTTTGTAATTTTATTGTTCTAATTCTGCTTACGCACCATTTTATACTCATCGTAGAATTTAAAGTACGGACAGTTAAAATCCGAGCCGCTCATAAATCTTATAAGCTCATCCTCATCCAGATTAATGGAGCAGACATCACAATCATACTCATCATCATACATAAAATAAGCGCACTGCTCACAGTTTGTTGGTTGTTTTTTGTTTTTATTATTCATAGTTTAATTTATTAACCCTCTATTTTAAGCTCTTGAATAGCGCGATACTGATAATCAACATTTTTAAGTATTTCGGGCATTTTAAGCGCCGCGGCGGCACCATTTACAGCAGTGTGCAACGGGTCGGGCGCCATATAAACCTTTGTACCTATACATTTTTCCAAAAGCTTATTAAAACCACCAAGTAACGAACCTCCGCCCGTTAAATATATACCGTCGGTCATAATATCAGCAACTAAGTCGGGTGGTGTTTTTTCAATAACCCGACGAATTCCGCTTATTATTGCATAGCATTTTTCAGAAATAGCCTCATAAACCTCACCTGATGTTATTTCAAAGGATGTGGGAAGTCCCGTTTGCAAATGGCGACCCTTTACGGTAATTGCAACCTCTAAGGTATGCTCAATGGCGGTACCCACCTTCATTTTAATCTGCTCTGCTGTTGCAAGACCTATTAAGATATTATAATTTCTTCTTACATATTTAATTATTGCTTCATCAAAATCCCTTGATGCAACAGGTATAGAATCACAAGCGGCAATTCCGCCCATTGAAAGGGTAGCGGCATCGGTGGTGCCTGCGCCCATATCAATAACCATACTTCCCTTTGGTTCATTAAGGTTGAGTCCCAAGCCAACCGCAACAGCCAAGGGTGCCTCAATAGTCTGGGCATTTCTGCCGCCCGAAGCCTCCACAACATCGGCAACCGAATGGTGCTGCATTGCGGTAACACCACTTGGCATAACAACCATAACCTTTGGCTTGATAATACGGTTACCAAAGGCGGCAGTCATATATTCTTTAAGCATACTTTCTGCTACATCATAATCGGCAATAACGCTTCGTTGAATTGGAAAAACACAGGTAAGACTATCGGGCGTGCGACCGATAGTTTCAAATGCTTTTTCACCAAAATATATAGGCTCTCTTGTATCGGTATCTACAGTAACAACGCTGGGTAATTCCAAAACGATTTTATTGCCTGAGGATAAAACGATTTTACTTGTACCTATATCTATTGCAATATTGGTAGCCATATATCTTTCCTACTTTCATTTACATCTATAATTTTATTTTACAATATTAAAGGCTATTTTTCAACATTATCTTTTTTAGGATAAACCGTAAGCGCCGAAACGGCAACAACGCATTTAGCTCCCGCCAGCTTAAGCTCTCTGGCACACTGACTTAAAGTTGCTCCCGTTGTTTTAATATCATCCACAAGCAAAATGGTTTTATCCCTTACATCTGCATTTTTTAAAACCTCATATTTACCTAAAACATTTGTAAATCGTTCGGCAATACCTTCTGTTTCGTGTTGCTTTGGGGACGGTGACGGTTGCCTTAGCAAGGGCTGATATTTAACCTTTATTATTTTTGAAATATCCTTGGCAAGCACCTTGACCTGATCGTATCCGCGCTCGCGAAGTGTAGACCTATGGCTTGGTACTGAGGTTATAACATCTAAATCCAAATATAGGGAATTGTTTTTTATTCTTTTTGACATCTCTTTGGAAAAGAATTCAGCACCTACTAAATTACCGCCGAATTTAAAAGAATAAAAGGACCTTTTGGTTGCTTCGTCAGCCTCAAAACACGAAATGATCTCATCAAAATAATAAAAATTCCATTTGCAATCACAAAGCTTTTGGGGCAATCCGCAATCGGGACAGGTTTTTAAATGTATATATGACGCTGAATTTCTGCAATCCTTACAGAAATATTTTAAGGGTGTGATTTTGCGACAATTAAGGCATATGTTTGGAAACAAAAGGGTTATCAGGTTTTCTGTTAATTTACTTAGCAAACGCATCTCTCAGCCTTTTATTAAGAGTGGTATACCTTAAGCTTTTGCGATTATTCTCCACCATAGAAAGTAAAACCTCCCTGCTACCCACAACAATAAGAAGTTTTTTTGCCCTTGTAACTGCGGTATATAAAAGATTGCGGTACAAAAGCTTTGAGGGGGTATCCAATATTGGAAGAATAACGCAATCAAACTCACTGCCCTGACTTTTATGTATGGTCATAGCATAGGCAAGCTCCAGTTCATTAACATTTTCATTATAATAAACCGCTACCTTATCATCAAACCTAACCCTTAAAAGGGAATTTTTACGGTCAATTTTCTCTAAAATACCAATGTCACCGTTAAAAACGCCGTTGCCTTCCTCACCGCTGTCACTTGTCCACATAATATCATAATTATTTTTAATTTGCATTACCTTATCGCCCTGCCGCAATTCAAAATTCTTAAAGGTAATTCTTTCATAATTTTTAGTTTGAGGATTAAGCCTGTTTTGAAGCAGATTATTAAGATTCTGACTGCCCAAATCCAGCATTTTGGAGGGACAAAGAACCTGAATATCCGTAAGAGGTTTAAATCCGTAAGCATCAGGCAAGCGCTTTGCACACAAATCCACAACCAACTCAGCGGCAGAAACGGGATTAAGATTATTTAGCATAAAGAAATCGGAGGTTTTGGAAGAAAGCTCGGGCTGTTCGCCCGAAATTATTCTATGCGCATTAGCAACAATGAGGCTTTCCATTGCTTGACGGAACACCTTTGTAAGTGCCACGGTTGGTACTGTTTTAGAGGATATTATATCTGCCAGAACATTACCTGCGCCGACACTGGGAAGCTGGTCTGAATCGCCAACCATAATAATTCTGGTACCTAAACGCACCGCCCTTAGCAGGCTTTCAAAAAGAAGTATATCTACCATTGACATTTCATCAATAATAACCACATCATAGGGCAAGGGATTTTTTTCATTACGGGCAAAAACATGAACATCCGAATCGTTCCATTCTACCTCTAAAAGGCGATGGAGTGTTTTTGCGTTACACCCCGTAAGCTCGCTCATTCGCTTAGCGGCACGCCCCGTAGGAGCCGCCAAGGCTATGCTTAATTGCTTTGATTTAAGTATTTTTATTATTGCATTAAGGGTTGTGGTTTTACCCGTACCGGGACCGCCTGTTAAAACGGTTATTCCCTTTGAAATGGCGGTTTTTATTGCCGTTTTTTGAAGCTCCTCATATTTAATATGCTCTCGTTGTTCAATAATTTCTATCTCTAAATCGGCTAGTGGCTCGGCAGGGGGAGCGTATCTAAGCATTACAGAAAGCCTTCCCGAAACAAATTCCTCAGCCGTAAAATACTGAGGCAGAGCCACAAACTCAGTTTCATCCTCTACAAAAAGGCGAAGCTGTAACGCTTTAAGCATTTCTTTGCAAATTACATCAACCTCAGAGGGCGTACACTCCAAAAGTCGCGCGGATGTTGCTACAAGCTTATCCTTAGGCAGGCAGGTGTGACCGTTGGAAAGATTATGCCTTAAAACAAACTCCAAACCCGCCGCAATACGGCAATCACTATCCTTGGGGACAGCAAAATAGGAGGAAATCTCTTCTGCTTTTTCAAAAGAAAAGCCAATTTCCTCTGTACACAATACATAAGGATTATTCCGTATTATTTCTGTTGCGTTTGAACCCAAAGCATTAAAAACCTTTAGTGCGCCCTCGGGCGAAATGCGAAAGGGACTTAAAAACAGCATTACATCACGAACACCAAACTGTTTATTATATTCATCAGCTATTTTCATAGCTTTATCTAAAGAAATTCCACGAATTTCCGAAAGGCGTTCAGGCTCTGTTTCGATTATTTCCAACGCGCGATCCCCAAAGCGTTCTACTATATTCCGCGCCGTTGATGGGCCTACCCCACGAATAGCACCCGAAGAAAGATACCTGAGTATTGATGCTGTATCCGATGGGGCTGCTTTTTCAAAAGAGGATACCTTAAACTGGTGACCGTAGGTTGGATGAACATCAAACTTACCTGTAACCTCAATACAGTCACCCACCGCTAAAAATGGCATTATACCAACAATAGTTACCATATCGTCCTCTACCTTTAAAACAGCAACTGTATACCCATTAGAATTATTTGTATATGTAATATGCTCAACCGAACCGTTCAACTTTTCGGCATTTATTAAATTTTCCTCAGTTGACATATTACTCACTTCCCTTTTAATTATTCTAGATTGTCACAAAATATTATATCATTACGGTCCTTGGCTATTTTTTTAACCGTTTTATGTGTTTCCTCGCTTAACTCTGCCGTAATAACCGCAACTGCCGAAAAATCGCCTGGTTTTTCCCAATTCAGGAACTCTAAAGCATACCTTAATTGTTGTATTGCGATTTCTTCCTTTAAATAAATTACCATAATTGCCGAAGGGGTACCCTTAGGGCGCATAATAAACAACCAAAATCTGCGTAAAATTTCGGTTATACCCAGAATTGCCGTTATTACCACAAAGCTGACCGATATTACAGTCCACATAAAATCACCTCAAAACCATATTATGAGTTTTTAGGATGATATGTGATTTAAAAGAGCCCACCCGTTGGGTGGGCTTAAACTAATTGATATTTACCGATGCGGTGTATGAACCTACCTGCCACACATTATTTGCTTTGCTGCAGGCAATGTGTGCCGAAACAGTATGCTCACCCGATTCCAGACCTTCAAGCTCAACCTCGGCATAAAAATCCGAAGCGCTAAGTTTATTTAAAACCGCCTCAGGTCCCATAATCTTTACATTTCTGATTTCTCTTGAAAGGGTTGCTGAGCCATTACCGTTTATAATGAAAATTCTTTTAACCGTAAAGGATTTTAAGGTATAGTTACCTAGTCCTGTGATTTTTACAACAACAGTTTCAATATTATCCTTATTCTTAACACCTTCGGGAAGGATTAATGTTGTTTCAAACTGCTGATTGTTACCATTTATCTGATTGAAATCTATTTCACTTAATTTTACCTCGGTAATACCGTCAATTGCTTCGGGAGGACCACTTATAAGCACCGAAGTATGCTCTAACTGATGCTGTATTTTCTTAGAAGAAAAAGCCGCAGGAGCATTTATAAACTGCGCAACAATTGGCACGATTTTTTCCTTATAAATTGGTACGGTAATTTGAATATCAGGAGCCGAAAGTCCATCTGAAGTGGTAATGGTAAAATCCTTTAAATTCATTTCCTTGCCGTTTGTATCTAAAATTTTAAGGGTACCTGCAAAGGTTTCGGTACTGCTAAGAGTTTTGTTAACATCTGCAACCGCTACAACCTTGGAAATTTTTTCAATATCGGTACGGGGACCCTTAACATTGAGTATTGCGTTATTACTGTCACTTACAAAGGGCAGCTCAGCCATAAGTCCGTTCTGCGCTTTGTGACCCACCGCCTGAACAGATACCTCAAACTGCTTTGTATCAATATAATCAAACTCAACATTTATTGAACGGGGTGAAAGTGAAATAATTTCAAAATTATCATCGGCGCTTGCCTGCTTTGTTGCGCGAAGCTCCAAAGAATAGGTACCCGAATTGGTTACATTGGAAATAGAAGCGGAAACCAGAATATCCTCTCTTGATAGATCGCTTACAACATAAGCGGGACCTCTTACCGTAACGCTTGCAGTGTATGCCGAAACATCGCCTATAATATCCATACCCATTTCACCAACAACAGTATTTTCAATGGGAATAGCAACACTTAGACCTGCTATGGTATTCTCAGAATCAGGAGATTCCATAATAGTTATTCCAAACCAAAGCGCTACCGCGATTACTATAGAAGCAATCATAGCAATTTTCTTGTTTTCAAATATTCGTCTGAACGAAATACGCCTTTTTTCAGCCATGGAAGCCCCTCCCCCCTAGTATACAAAATTATTCTTCGCTGTTTTTGTCTTTATTATCTGCCTTTTCTTTTGATTCGGTATTCTTCTTACCAAAGGCACCCAGAATTCTACTGAAAAATCCATTATTTGATTCGCTTGATTCAATAAGAAGCTCATTTAATTCATTATGGAGTGTAATGGAATCGAAACCCCTGCGAAGCTCACCGTTTACAGCAAGAGATATAATTCCCGTTTCTTCAGATACCACAACTACAACAGCATCTGAATTTTCACTCATACCAATAGCCGCTCTGTGACGGGTGCCAAGCTCTTTGTTAAGACCGCTGTTCTGTGTAAGGGGCAGTATACAGCCTGCCGCATATACCCTTCCCCTCCTTAAAATCATACCACCGTCATGAAGGGGTGATTTTGGATAAAAAACATTACCAATTAAAGGTGCGGTTGCTTCAGCATCTATTAATGTGCCTGTAGCGATAATTTCGCCAAGCTGTGTGGTTCTTTCAAAAACCATTAATGCACCGCATTTTTGCTCCTGCATAGTGCCCGCAGCTTTACAGGCGGCATCTATACATTTTGCCATATGCTCTTCTTCAGAATCTGTTATAGCGGCTCTGCCAAAAATGCTTAGTTTACTGGTACCCATTCTCTCCAGTGCGCGGCGTATTTCGGGATGGAAAATAATAACTGCGGCAATAAGCAAGGAATCCATTACCCGCACCATTATCCAGTTTACTGTGACCATATCCAGCCAATCGGCAACAAGAGCCATAACAAGCAGAAGCAAAAGTCCCTTTACAAGCTGACCGCCACGGGTTTTACTGAAAAATTCTATACACTTATAAATAAGAAAGGCGATAACCAAAATATCTAAAATATCCACTAAACGAATATTTGTAACGATATAAACAATAAGCTCCCAAAAGGATTTTATTGCATCCCAAACGGCCTGCATTGCTTCACTCACCTTTCCAAATCTTTAAAAATTATTATACATTAATATTTTAACATTATTTGAATATATAATCAATAGGAAAAATACAATTTTTTAATTTTTTTAAAGTCTATTTTTGAATTTACCTATTGATTTTGACAGCAAAATATGGCATAATTAAAAGGTATATAAAACTTATTAAGTGAGGCAAACAAAATGAAACTAGGTATTGTTGGTTTACCTAATGTTGGTAAATCTACTCTTTTTAACGCAATTACCAATGCGGGCGCTCAATCTGCAAACTTTCCCTTTTGCACCATTGAACCAAATGTTGGTATGGTTGCCGTTCCCGACGAGCGATTAGATGCTCTGGCAAAGATGTATGACCCCGAAAAATACACCCCTGCAGTTATTGAATTTGTAGATATTGCAGGTCTTGTAAAGGGTGCATCCAAGGGCGAAGGACTTGGCAACAAGTTCTTATCACACATCCGTGAGGTTGACGCAATAGTTCATGTTGTTCGTTGCTTTGAAAGTGACGATATTATTCATGTTGAAGGCTCGGTTGACCCATCGCGCGATATTGAAACCATTAACATTGAGCTTATTTTATCTGATATGGAGATGGTTTCCCGCCGTCTTGACAAATCTGCAAAGGCTATGAAGGGCGATAAATCCTTAGCACCCGAGGTTGAGTTTTTACAGCGACTTTTAAAGGAGCTTGAAAACGGTGTTTCGGCCCGTGCTGTTGAAACAAATGAGGCAGAAGCCGCTATTTTAGCCGAAATGCCCCTGCTTTCTGCTAAGCCTGTTATCTACGCCTGCAATATGAGCGAGGATGACTTTGCGAACGGCATTGACGAAAACGAGCGTTTTAAAGCAGTAAAAGAAATTGCCGCCGCTGAGGGTGCCGAAACACTTCCGATTTGTGCTGAAATGGAATCACAAATCGCCTCACTTTCTATGGAGGAAAAGGAGCTTTTTCTTGCTGATTTAGGTCTTGACAAATCCGGTCTTGACCGTCTTATAAAAACCTGCTATGACCTTTTAGGCCTTATCTCCTACCTTACCGCAGGCAAGCCCGAGGTGCGTGCTTGGACCATTACAAAAGGTACAAAGGCGCCAGGTGCCGCCGGAAAAATCCACACCGACTTTGAACGCGGATTTATTCGCGCAGAGGTTGTAGCATTTAAAGACCTTATGGAGTGCGGCAGTATGACAGCCGCCAAGGAAAAGGGTCTTGTAAGAAGTGAAGGTAAAGAATATGTTATGCAGGACGGAGATGTAGTTCTCTTCCGCTTTAATGTTTAACATTAAATTTAAAAGGGGGCTTTAAAATGATTTTCAAAGAATTTGACAGAATTGTTTTTACAGGCGATTCGGTAACCGATGCCGGTTGTCAAAAGCCTGTAGGAGAAGGACTTTTTGATAGTCTTGGTAACGGTTATGTGCGCGAAATTGAAAATCTGCTTGTTGCCTGTTATCCCGATTTAAAGCTTCGCATTACAAATACCGGTGTTAGCGGAAACACCAGCCGAGATCTTTTAAAACGCTTTGATGATGCTGTTATAAACCTTAACCCCGATTGGGTATCCATTTGTATTGGCATAAACGATGTATGGCGCCAGTTTGATGTGCCTGCAATTCCCGAAAGCGCAGTACAGCCTGAGGAGTACAGAAAAAATGTTGAGGAAATGATTTTAAGAATTAAAAATGAGCTTAATGTTAAAGGCATTTTTCTTTGCACACCATACTATATGGAGCCTAATAAGGATGATTGGATGCGCGCCAAAATGGATGAATACACCGCAATTTGCAAGGAGCTTGCAGAAAAGCACAATCTTATTCTTGTGGATTTTCAGGCCATGTACGAAAAATATCTTAAATACCGTCATTCTGCATCAATAGCATGGGACAGAGTACACCCCAACCGAATGGGCGCAGTAATGATGGCTAAAGAAATTTTAAATCACTGCGATTTTGATTACAATAGAGAATTTTAATTTTATTTTGCATATAATATTTTAAAAAGGAGTAATTTTTATGATTAATGGTAACGATATTTCTTTACACAATGTAGATTTTGGTGACTTTATTAAAACACTTGACCACTGCAAAGGAGATGTGTTTTTAGAAACTGCTGACGGTGATGTGCTTAACTTAAAATCCAAGCTCTGCCAGATAATTGGTATTGCAAACATTTTAAAAAGCACAGAGATTTCTGAAGCAAAAATCCGTTGCACCAATCCTGAGGATGAAACCCTGCTTTTCCGCTTTAATCTTTACAACGAGGTTCCCGGAGAGGATAAAAAAGATTAGTTTTGTGGTTATTAGCTTACCTTTATTTATAATTCTTTGTACTAAACAAAAAGTCTGGATCCGCCATTTATGCGAATCCAGACTTTTTAAATTTATTGTTTTATAAAGCTTATTGAGGAACATAAGGAGTTTGTGAAATCTCCACATCCCACTGAGCAACAAACTGTGCAAGACGAACTACATCAGAAAGGTCTGATACACCATTGCCATCGGGATCAAGAGCTTCCTCAACATAATTAATTCCGCTCCACTGAGCAACGCACTGCGCAAGAGTAACAACATCCTCAAGATTTACATTACCCTCTGCATCACCATTTACATTACCGGGAGTAAAGGTTGTAGGCTCAAGACTTTTGATAAAGGCAGAAAGCTTTTTGGCATATTCGGCATGAGCTGTATAGTAGCTATGACCGTTTGCACCTTCGGTATTTTTATCCACCTCTAAGGTATAGTAGCCGGCTTCAGCGCCGCCCTTTTCGGCAATAAACTCTTTAATTGTAGTTCCTGCATTTGCAGAACTATTTGTCCAGCCGTAAACCCAGATTATTTTCGCATCGGGATTTTTGGATTTAACTAAATCAAACATATCGGAAAAGCCTTGTTTTACCTGAGCAACTGTCATTACAGGATTTGTATAATTACTATTATTATAGGTGGCGAAATCGTTTGCGCCAAGTCCAATAACAACATAATCGGGTTGACGAGAAAAATCATATTTAGTAGTGGAATCCTTATGATGACGAAGCAAGGGATAAACGGTTTGCATATTAACGGGTTGGTAGCCTGTAACTGCACCTATACCCTGACGAGCAACTATAGACCAATCGGCACCCAAAGCTTTTGCGGTGAGATATGCATAGCCCTGAGTGGCATCCTGATGGAGAGGATTTGCAGGCTTTGCGGGGCTTGTGCTACCTAAGGTAAGGTTACCGTAGGCGGTAGTGATAGAATCACCTATAAATTCAATGTACATATCATTATTTTGGGGAGCAGGAAGTACCTGACCTGTTACGGTTATGCTTTTAATACCGATTGTTGCTCGCTCAATTTCGGTCTGACGGTAAATTTCAAATGTGTGTGTGCCTGCTTCCAGACCCTCGGCAATAACGAATTTGGTATCGCCTGTAGCAGTAATTCTGCAAAAATCACGAGCCTTTTTCACACCGTCTACAATAACGGTAAAGTAACAGCCGCCATCTTCACCGGAAGTAACAGCGCTTGCATTAAAGGTTACCGAAACATCGCCCTCGCAAATAGCAGAAAACTCAACGCCTGCGGCACTATAGTCAAGCATAAGCACATTGTTAATTATTGTACTTCTGCCCTGAACCTTATATTTGCCTGCCAGCTCACTAATAGAGTGGGTAGTGGTTGAAATCTTACCAACATCAATATCAACATCGCCACCTACTGCCGATGCAGCGCCAGTAATTCCCAGAAACATAGTCAAAACGCTAAGTAAAATGCTTAAAATTTTTCTTGCCATTTTTGGCACCTCTTTCACATAATAATTACCGTATAATTATATATTAAATTAATAATTTTGTCAAGGAAAAACAGGTTTACAATAAAACTACATATTTAATCCTCTTTTTTTGGATACCATTTATTTGTATGAACTTCGGGTCTTAATATAAAATCCTCACACAATTCATCATACAGCTCACGAAGCTCATTGTGTTTTATACAAACCCCTTTTTGAATAATTCTGCCACCCTCATTATATTCAAAATACTTTATGTACTTACAATATCCACAAGGACAAGCGTTTGGTTTTTTAATAAACATAAATATCACTCCATACAAGCCACGCAACTAGTCACCTAAAATTAATATTAATACAAATATTTACTAAAGTCAATAGTAAACATATTTACTGTGGTAATATTAATTCAAGAATTAACTGTTTCGAGGTGATAGTATGGATTATATTGACCGCATTCGCGCGCTTCGCGAAGACCACGATATAACCCAAAAAGCTGTTGCTGATATTCTTGGTACATCACAAACTATGTATGCAAGATATGAACGAGGTGCCAATGAACTGCCAATACGACACCTTATAACTCTTTGCAAGTTTTATGATGTTTCTGCTGATTATATTCTGGGATTTACAAATAAAATTGAACCAAAAAAATAAAGTCTTTCTGAAAATAAAAATCAGAAAGGCTTTTGTTTTTGGTTATACTGATAAATTATGGTCTATAGCACAAATTTGCGGTTTAGGAGGCCGTCCCCGGACGGGGAAGGGGGACCGCCGAACGGCGGTGGAAGGGGAGATTTTTCACAGCAGAAAGCCCTTAATAAAGCGGTTTGTGACGGTTTTTCAACCCTTCCCCCAGCGTACG
>JAGAOS010000016.1 GCA_017623575.1 Clostridia bacterium | reverse complement strand
TATGCTTGAGGTATTTTGGAAAAAATGCAAAGAGCTTGGCTTTACAAAGTTTTTATGCATTAGAGTTGGGTATTTTGGCTGTGATGAAATTGTCAATATTATGAAAGCACAGGAAGAATTTTGCAATGAAACACCTGATGCATATATGATGACAAGAGCATACTCCTTAATGCCGTATGCAGGGCAAGAACAAAGTGAATGGTTTAGTGAAATCCCAACTGATGAATATCAATATTGCAGAGATAGTTTTTACGGCTTTACAAATCAGCATATTAACGAAAAAGGACATTTGCTTTTAGCTAAACGCTTGGCAGAAAATTTGCATCTGATGATTTACATGAATAAAGAGCCACTATTAGAGTCAGAGTTAGTGAAAATGTTATTATAAAAAGGCCATTTTTTGATTGTAAAACATAAAGCATATTGGAGAAAAGTTATGAACATAGAAAACATTTTAGCACCCTACGGTGCTATACCAACCGAAATTCAGTATGAATGGTTAAATAGAAAAACCGCCTTTATTCATTTAACTGTAAATACTTTTACCGGCAAGGAGTGGGGAGACGGAACGGAAAGTCCGTCTATCTTCAACCCTGAAAAATTAGATGCAAGAAAGTGGATTTCCACCTTAAAAGAGGCAGGATTTACCACCGCTATTTTAACAGCAAAGCATCACGACGGTTTTTGTTTATGGCCCTCAAAATACACCAAACATTCCATAAAAAATAGCCCATATAAAAACGGAAAAGGGGATATAGTGCGCGAGTTTACCAATGCTTGTAAAGAGTTCGGTTTGCAAGCGGGTATTTACCTTTCCCCATGGGATAGAAATCATCCACAGTGGGCAACCCCCGTTTATGATGAATATTATATGAATCAGTTAACCGAGCTTCTTACCGAATATGGCGAAATTTATGAAATCTGGTGGGATGGCGCAGGTAGTGATAAGGCCAATTATAAGTGGGAAGAATGGGTGAAAATCGTCCGTAAATATCAGCCTAAATGCGCTATTTTCGGTCCTACACAAACTGCACACCTTAATGATATTCGTTGGGTGGGAAATGAGCGTGGCAAAGCGGCAAAGGATTGCTTCGCAACCCTCGATATTGAGGTTTTAAAAAGCGAGGACAGATATGAAATGGTCAAGGGACTTAATGCCGGTACACCAAACGGTAAAAGATTTATCCCTGCCGAAGCCGATGTTTCTATCCGTCCCGGTTGGTTCTATCATCCCGAGCAGGATGAAATGGTAAAAACTCCCGAAGATTTAGTTGATTATTGGTTTACTTCTGTGGGTAAAAATTCGGGAATTCTTTTGAACATTCCACCAACACCCGAAGGACTTTTTCACGAAATCGACTGTAAAAATCTTTTAACCTGGAATGAATATATTAAGGATATTTTTAAAACAAATCTAGCCGAAAATGCCGAAGTTTCAGGCAATTCTATATCGGCTGAATATTCTGCAGAAAACCTATTAAATGAAAATGATACCTATTTTGTATCAGACGATAAATCAGCTGAAATAACCTTTAATTTTAAAAAGCCTATCACCTTTAACTGCTTTAAAATGGGTGAGGAAATACGCCTTGGTCAAAGGGTAAGAGAATTTGCGGTAGAATATCTTGAAAACGGCGAGTTCAAACCCATAATAACAGGTCAAAGCATTGGTTTTTGCAGGGCAGAGTATTTTGATGACGTTACTACAACTGCAGTTCGCCTTAAAATAGCAAAAGCCGAAATGAATCCTATTTTAAAACATTTCGGTCTTTATGTTATGAATAAAAACTATTTTCCAAAGCCTAAGCCCGAATATTATCAAAAAGAGCTTACCAAACTTCCAACCGCTAAAATCACAAAGGTTGAAGATGGCTTCGAGGTTGATTTCGGCGGAATTTACACCTTTAGTAGATTTGTTTTTGTATCGGACGGTGTTCCAAAATACGAAATTCAAGCCTTTGACGGTCAGGAATACGTATCGGTTTATAAGGGTGAAAACCCATCAACAGTAGAGGTTTGCTTCTTTAAACCTGTTGATTATGCCTATAAGGTTAAATTGGCGCTTTATGACTGTGAAATAGGCGATGACCGAAGCATAAGCGTAATGTACGAATAAATATATAGCAAAAGGCGTGTTGAAAATGACAGAATCTATTTGGAACGGATTTAAACGTATTGATTTTAATTTTGAGGGAAGAGAAGCAATTCTTGTATTTCCAAAGGAGCCCAATCAAAATAAGAACTGGTTATT
>JAGAOS010000015.1 GCA_017623575.1 Clostridia bacterium | reverse complement strand
CAAAAAAAGACAGCCGCACGTGAGCGGCTGCCCGAGATTGTAATGCGTTGCTAAACTTTCAGTGCCCCTTTTAGGGGCTAAGCCAGTAGTCACCCCTTATAGGGGTGGTGCATACCACCGGTTTACCGGTGGTTATGATTTACATAGCCAAAGCATTTAAACCCGAACCAGCCTAAAAGCGCGGTTTTAAGGCGTCTTTTGGCTAACGTCAGATTATTCTATATCGGTCCAATCAAATTGTACACAAAGTGGGAAATTTTTATCAATAGCAAGTCTTGCAAGAACAGCATTTGCTTCTTTTGGAGAATGAACTTCATTTATAAGCTCCCTCATCTTTAATCTGCCGCCCGAAGCCAATCTTAAAACCGTTTTAATATCCTCATTTTCGGTCCAATAATTTGCAAAATTTTCCTTTAAAGGTCGCGCTCCTGAATGAGCCCCTATAAGTTCGATTCCCGGAAGATGTATTTTTTTATAAAAATCTACGGTGAAATCTGATTTTCGGGTGCAGCCCAACAAAGATACTCTTCCAAACTTTGCCATACAATCAAGGGTTTGATTTATTGCGCTGCCAAGTCCCGTAACCTCGACTGCCGCATTTATCATATTATTATCCGTAATGCAGCGGATTTGCTCAATATAATCGTCTGCAGTAGGATCTAGAGCGAAATCTGCGCCGCAACGGAGAGCCAGCTCACGTCGCTCGGGATTCGGGTCGGCAGCTATTAAAGGGTAAATACCGCTCATCCTCATAAACTGAACTGTAAAAATTCCCAAAATACCAAGTCCTACTACCAAGCCGCTCTCCCCAATTTGCGCTTTTACTTTTCTCACGCCCGCCAAGGGAAAACCTGCAATAACGCTCATAGAGGCTACATCAAGCGGAAGATTATCAGGCACCTTTATTACTGTTTCCTCATTCCTTATTAAATGCTTAGTATATGTACCAGAACGAGTTGCTACCCTATCCCCGACCTTTACGGAGGTTACGTCTTTTCCTACCCACTCAACTATTCCTGAGCTGCTGTAACCCATTCTTATGGGAAAACAGTTTCCCGTCAAAAGAAACTTTTCCGTACCACTGCTTATGGTCGAATAACTCAAATTAACCAAAATATCGGTGTCCTTAAGCTCACCAACCTCTTTTTCCGTAAAAACAGCATTGTTTTTAGAAATAACCTCTATAGCTTTAGTTTTCATAAATTGCATCTCCTTATAATTTAATCCTCGTATTCGCAGGCCATAGAAATAAGCTTATGCAGTTCCTTTTCCGATTCGTATGTATACGGATTTTTCTTTTCGCCGCGCACCATTGCCGCGAACTCCGAAAGCATTCTATTATATCTGCCATAGGCTCCAAAGGTCTTTTCTACCCATCCGCCTACGCCAAGATAGGTTTCTTTGGTTTTGGTTGAATCGTATCCGTTACCTACGGGGAATTCTATGGGGTCAATTTTAATTGTACCCTTACTGCCGCATATAATAATATATCTTCTAAAAGGCGCGCCGCCTACCTCTGCGGCATCAACCTTTGCAATGGAATTGCCGTTTTTATATTTAAGAACGGCAAGACCGAAATCCACTCCCTCTACACCTGCTTCGCCGTGTTTTGCATTAAGAGGAACAATGCTCTCAGGAGCACCTAAAAACTGATAAATTACATCTACCATATGGCAGCCAAGATAACGCATAATTCCGCCCTTTAAGTGACCGTACATGTTTCTGAAGGCTTGAACGTGGTAGGTATTCATTTGACCCTCTATGCAATAAATATCGCCTAAATCACCGTTTTTAACCTTTTCCATCGCATACATTACGGCAGGATTATAGCGATACATATAGTTAATATGAAAAACTAACTCTTTTTCCTTTACTATATCAATAAGCTTGCAAAAATCCTCATGAGAGTCGCCGCCGGGTTTATCCATACCGATAGCAAGACCCTTTTTCGCGGCAAGAGCAGCGTAATGAATTTGCTTATTTTCATCACACTCTATCATAATGGCATCAAGCTCGGGATAATTAAGCGCCTCTTCTACAGAAAGCTTTGGTACCTCGTTGAAAATAGGGTTGAGCGCTCCCCTACGGTCGTCCACATCAGCCACACCGACCACCTCAAAAACATCCTTTTGTTTTAGAAGCTCGGTCATAATATGCGCCGCATGGGTGGTTTCAGATGTGCCTATCTGAGCTATTTTAATTCTTTTCATTTCTATTCTCCTATCATCTTAAGATATTCATCAGAGGTGGCGCTAACCTTTAGGTTGTTTTCAATAAGCCCCTTATCAAAAGCATAAATATCCTCGGGTAAGTTTTCCACCTCTTGCTTTATGGCGCTACGCGTATCCATAAGATCATCTCTACTTAACCCCGTAACGCTTAGTACCTTTGAAATATCAACATCCCTATCAATTCCTCTATCATTGAATAGTACGTATCTTTCGCCTTCGGAATTAATAACGCCGTATTTCAGGTAGCTTTCCGTATCTATCCAACAGAATTCACAGCCTAAAAACTCTTCGAGATACTCACCGATTTGACCCCAGGTTAAATTCTCATCCGTGCCTAAGGTGAAATCCTCGCCGTATGCCTTCTCATTAAGTACAAGGTGCGCAAGAAGCTTACCCACATTGCCCGAAAAACTATATCCTGCTATAACATTCCTTGCAATTTCGGGCACAAGAATTTTTTTGCCCTCTCTAGCTCTGCCAACAAGGGTATGAAACTGGGTAGTTATAAACGAAAGGCGATTTCTGTAAAACTCTATAACAGGTCTTACAACGGTAATCTTATTACTGTATTTTGATGCTCTGATGATATTTTCACATTGGGATTTCAAAATGGGATAGGTATTAATTTCCATCATTTTTGCATCATCTTTATAAACATCTATGAGCTTTGGCGCCTTTTCGGTTATGGGATGCTCCTCATCCGCATAAACCCTGTAGGAAGAAAGATATATATACTGCTCTGTATTTTCACAAAATAGCTCAAGGTATTTTGGACAGTTTTCCCGCGAATAACCTAAAAAGTCAACAATAGCGCCATATCTTTTTTCGCTCAGTATTCTCCTATACTCCTGCTCTCCCGCTTTACACTTTATATATGTAATATCCTCCGTATTCTCTAAATCATCGAGAGTTATGATATCAACCTTAAAGCCTCTCTTGACAAGCTCTTCAGCCGCAAACATACCAATTGCGCCTGCGCCTCCGATAAGTAATACTGTTTTCTTCATTTATACTCCTCCTTTATAAGTTGATTTTAACACACTTTGCCATTTTTTTATTTTACTTTTTTAATGTTTTTATTAACTTTTTTACACTAAAATTAAAGATAACTTGTCTTTTTTGAAATTTTATTGTATTGTATAAGTATAAGAATTTGAAAAGAGGTACGCTGTTGAAAAAATCAAATCTCGAAAAACACGGTTTGAAGGGCACCGCATCCAATCCTGATTTTAAAGACGATTTTTCATTATCTAAAAGGGCTACATCCAGAAGCGTTTTGCATGACCATTCCTTTTTCGAAATTGAAATATACCTTTCAGATAACGGATATACAAATATTAACGGACAGAATTTCCCTATTAAAAAAGGAATGATTGTCTTCAATCGCCCTATGGATTTTCACTCAATAACTGCCTTTGACGGTGAAAAAGTAGTCTTAATAAATCTTTCACTTAACCAAAATTCCATAACTCAATACGATATATGGTCAGTTTTGTCAAGCAATGCTCCCAAAGTGGCTTTCCTTTCAGAAGATGAACTAAACGAGATTGATTTACTTTACGAGGTTTTCCATAACGAAAATTCCAAATTCGGATACAACAAGGTTACAAAATTGTGCTTTAAGACAATTATGGAAATTATTATGCGTAATTTCTCCGCGGAAGATTCCTCCGCTGACAACACCCTATTTGTATCGATTATCAATTATTTACACACGCACTTCTCCGAGAATATTTCGCTTGAGAAGTTATCACAGCAGTTCAATTTTTCTCCACAATACTTGAGCAAGCTTTTTTATAAAAATATGAATATGAATTATAAAAAATATATCACTCTATTGAGAATTTCCAGCGCTGAAAAGCTAATCAAAACCACAGATTTAAGTTTTACAGATATTTGTTATAAAGTAGGTTATAACTCTTATACAAGCTTTTTAAAAGCTTTTAAAAGAGTTACAGGTACCACGCCTAATAGATATTAGAAAAATCAACCATAAATTTTGTTAAAAAAGAATGTTCATAACGGTTAAGTCCGTTATGAACATTTCAATTCTCCTTTTATGTACGAAATTCATTGAAACGAAGAAGTGGCAGTACAGAGCAAAACACTCTGTACTGCCACAAATATTAGGCGAAGCCGCAATAATTATTCATTATTAATCAGCGTAAGCGACTTCAAAATTCATTATTCATTCGAAAATCCGTTCTCCTTTAATGAATAATGAATGATGAATATTGAAGAATGAATAATTGAAACAAAAATCCGCCCTCTTACGAGAACGGATTTTCGTTTGGTGCGGGTGACAGGACTTGAACCTGCACGTCGGGGACACTAGATCCTAAGTCTAGCGCGTCTGCCAATTCCGCCACACCCGCATATTTAAATTAAAAAGCAAAAAACATAAAGTAAAAAGGCTTTTGAACTGCTACGCTTGGCAGCCGCGCTACGCGCGTTACCCTCAAAAACATAGTCGCCCTGCTCGCTTGGAGCGCGTCGCATTGCTCCTTGTTTTTTCACCTCAGCAAGCTGCCTTCTTCATCCACCGGATGCGGCACCTTGCTTCGCCCAATTCCGCCACACCCGCATATTTAAAGTAATTTGCTGTGCTAATTATTCTACCCTAAATATTGTCATTTGTCAAGTGTTGATTTTATACTTTAAAATTTTACAAAACATAACACAAAATTCAAAGTATATTCATTTGACTTTAAAATTGATTTGCGGTATAATATATTTGTGGAAATTCGGGCTATTAAGATATTACAAATTCGCCCGATAAAGGAGAAAAAACAATGCAAAACATAGCAAACACCGTTGCAAAAGAATTATCTTTAAGAGCTGATTATGTAGAAAATATAATAACCCTGCTGGATGACGGCAACACCGTACCCTTTATTGCCCGTTACCGCAAAGAGATGCACGGCTCTATGGATGACCAGATGATAAGAACTCTGGCAGACCGCGTTCAATATTTAAGGAATTTAGAGCAGAGAAAAACCGAGGTTATATCATCCATTACCGAACAAGGCAAGCTTACCGACGAGCTTAAAGAGCAGATTGAGGCCGCCGTTACTCTTGCAGAGGTGGAGGACCTTTACCGCCCCTACAAGCAAAAGCGCCGCACCCGCGCCACAATTGCTAAGGAAAAGGGCTTGGAGCCCTTGGCAGAGCTTATTTTAGCAGGCGGAGAGGGTAAACCCTTAACCGAAATTGCCGCCGATTTTATTGACCCTGAAAAGGAGGTAAACACCGTTGAGGATGCTCTTGCAGGCGCAAATGATATTATTGCCGAGCAGCTTTCTGACAATGCTGAAATCCGCCGACTTTTAAAGGAGCTTATTAACAAAAGAGGCTTTATTACCTCCAAGGCTGCAACAGAGGAGGACAGCGTTTACCGCCAGTATTATGAATTCTCTGAGCCGGTGCATAAAATCCAGAGCCACAGAATTCTTGCCATAAACCGCGGCGAAAAAGAAAAATTTTTAAAGGTTTCTGTAGAGATTGATGAGGGCGAGGCGCTTCGCATACTTTTAAACCGTCTGCCTGAGGGTGAGGCGGATTACAACGCATTTTTAAAGGCTGCCGCCGAGGATTCCTACAGTCGACTTATTTTCCCCTCTGTGGAGCGCGAAATCCGTTCCAATCTTACAGAGGTTGCCAGCGAGCAGGCAATAAAAATGTTTGGCGCCAACCTAAAGCCGCTTTTAATGCAGCCCCCCGTTAAGGACAGAGTCACCTTGGGCTTTGACCCCGCCTACCGCACAGGCTGTAAAATTGCCGTTGTGGATGGCACAGGCAAGGTGCTTGACACCACCGTTGTTTACCCCACACCCCCTCACAACAAAAAAGAGGAAGCCGCCGCAAAGCTTTCTGCCCTTATTAAAAAGCACGGAATCACCGCCATTGCGGTTGGTAACGGCACTGCCTCTAAGGAGTCGGAAATCTTTATTTCTGAGCTTATTAAGGAGCATCCCGGTGTTCAGTATATGATGGTAAATGAGGCAGGCGCTTCGGTTTATTCGGCATCCAAGCTGGGCGCAGAGGAATTCCCTGATTTTGATGTATCTCTCCGCAGTGCTGTTTCCATTGCCCGCCGACTTCAGGACCCACTGGCAGAGCTGGTTAAAATTGACCCTAAATCCATAGGTGTTGGTCAGTATCAGCACGATATGCCCGAAGCAAGACTGAACGAAACCCTTACAGGCGTGGTTGAGGACTGCGTTAATGCGGTAGGTGTGGATCTTAACACTGCCTCCCCCAGCTTGCTAACCCGTGTTTCGGGACTCAATGCCTCCATAGCCAAAAATATTGTTGCCCACAGAGAAGAAAACGGCGAATTTAAGGACAGAAAAACCCTTTTAAAGGTTGCAAAGCTTGGACCCAAGGCATTTACACAGTGCGCGGGCTTTTTGCGCGTTATAGGTGGCAAAAACATTCTGGATAACACAGGTGTTCACCCCGAAAGCTATGAGGCGGCAGAAATTATGCTTAAAACTCTTGGCTTTACCCCCAAGGATGTTGCCGACGGTAATTTAGGGGATTTAGAGGCAAAGCTGGAAGCCTTTGGAGCTGAAAAAATGGCAGAGCTTTGCTCGGTTGGTATACCCACCGTTAAGGATATTGCAAAGGAGCTTCAAAAGCCGGGCCGCGACCCTCGTGATGAGCTTGTTAAGCCTATGCTCCGCAGTGATATTATGGATATGAACGACCTTAAAGAGGGTATGATTTTAGACGGCACCGTCCGCAATGTTATTGACTTTGGAGTATTTGTTGATATTGGCGTGCATCAGGACGGTCTTGTGCATATTTCTGAAATCTGCAACCGCTTTATCAAGCACCCCAGCGAGGTACTGACCGTTGGTGATATTGTTAAGGTAATGGTTATTGGAGTAGATGTAGCCAAAAAACGAATTTCATTAAGTATTAAGCAGGTGAAACAATAATGCCTCAGCTTATTTTAACCGATTTTGACGGCACCCTTTTTCCAAAGAATAAAGAGGAGCTTTCAACGGAATTTATACAAAAAATAATTAATCTTACCAACAAAGGGGTATATTTTGCGGTAAACAGCGGCAGACCCTACGGCACCTTAAAAAAACTGCTCAGTCCTCTATTGAACCGCACAGTTTTTATTTGTAACGACGGCGCACAGATAATGTACAAAAACTGCTTGCTTTACAAAAATCCCCTTTGCGCCATTGCGGTAAATGAAATCTGCCACAAGGTAAACACCGAAGTCCTGAGACCCTTTGCCGCACTCCGCGAGCGCAACACCCCCATAACAATGGATGTTATGGCAAGCAAAAAGCTTTTTGGTGAGGAAATTTACAAGCTTATTTTTGTAAAAAGCAATCCGTTATCGGCAGATATTGCCGAGCTTAAGGCATTGGCAGAGCAAAAGGATTTCAGAATTTGCTATGAGGACAATGATTATCTGGAATTTTGCCGCAAGGATGCCGACAAGGGCATTGCCACCGATTTTTTAAAAGCAAAATTCGGCATAACGGGTGAAACGGTTGCCTTTGGTGATACAAAGGGCGACTATGCAATGTTTGAGCGGGCAGACAGAGTTTACATACCCTCCACCGCAAAGGATTTTTCCTTTATTGGCGCAAAAACGGTTGAGGATGTTCAAAGCTTTATTGTGCGCGAATTTTAAAGACATACCAAAATAGTAAAAATTATAAAATTCAGGCTTACTTTAATTTTGTATGCTTGGATTTTATTTTTTCCTTGCCAAAAAGCTCATATAATCCGTACACCGCTATTACAATGCCAAAAAGTTTTTTAACAAGCTTTGCCGAAAAAAATCCCACCAGCCACCCTGAGACAAGAGTGCCTATAACTCCCCACAGCATTATGGGTAGAATTTTTCGCCATTTTATTATGCCTTTTTTAGAATATATAAACACCGCCACCGCCGCCGTTGGCAAAAAGAAAATAAGATTTATTCCCTGTGCGGCAAGCTGATTTACATCTGCAAACAGGGTTAAATAAATTATAAGCACGCTACCGCCGCCAAGTCCCATTGCACCCGCCATTCCTGATAGCAGTCCCGCAATAAGTGAAAATAAATAGCTCACCCGAAAATCAGCCTCCAGCCTGCCCATATCATAAATGCCCCAAACAGTCTTTTAATAAGTGTGGGTGATATTTTTTTCATAATGCCGGTGCCCGCAACCGCGCCTATAATTCCTCCCGGCAGATAAATCAAGCTATCCAAAAGCTCCATATGCCCCTGCAACAAATAGTTAATTGCGCTTACAAGAGTTATGGGGAAAATAACTGCAACGGCATTTGCGTGAGCGGTTTTTCTGTCAAACCCCATTTTCATAAGCAGAGGCACGCAAACAAGCCCGCCCCCTGCGCCAAAAAATCCGTTTACAGCCCCAATCAGCCCTCCCAAAAGAGAATTTTTGCCCCAAAGGTTAAATTTTTTCAAAAAAACACCTCTTTTTTTAAACTTAGGTATAGTATTTGCAGAAAAAAAGGTGTATAATAATTTAAATATAAAATCAGTATGACATTTTTTAGGAAAGTGAGGCCAATTATATGCCTATAAAAATAAGCAATGACCTTCCCGCAAGAGCCATACTTGAAAATGAACACATTTTTGTTATGACCGAAACAAGAGCTCTTCATCAAGATATCCGCCCTTTGAAGATTTTAATACTTAATCTTATGCCTAATAAGATTGAAACCGAAACTCAACTGCTTCGTTGTCTTTCAAACACCCCTTTGCAAATAGAGGTTACTCTTATGCAGACTGCCTCACACAAGGCAAAAAACACATCTCCTGAGCATCTGCTTAACTTCTACACCACCTTTGATGAGATTAAAAATCAACAGTTTGACGGTCTTATAATTACAGGCGCTCCGGTTGAACAAATGCCCTATGAATATGTTGAATACTGGGATGAGCTGTGCGCCATTATGGATTGGTCAAAGGAGAATGTTTTCTCTACCCTGCATATCTGCTGGGGCGCTCAGGCGGGTCTTTACCACCATTACGGAATAAACAAAAAAATCCTGCCCAAAAAGCTTTCGGGTGTTTTCAAGGTGGATATTTTAACCGAAAAATCCCGTCTTTTCCACGGTATGGATGATTACCTTTATGTTCCACAATCCCGCCACACCGCAGTAGAGCGTGATGAGGTTGCAAATCACCCCGACCTTAGAATTATGTCCGAATCGGATGAAGTGGGTATACACCTTGTAGGCGACAAGCACGGCAGACAATTTTTTATAATGGGTCACCACGAATATGACCGCGACACCCTTGCAAATGAATACAAGCGGGATGTTCTCAGAGGTCTTGACCCCGATGTGCCTGTGCATTACTTCCCCGATGATAATCCCGAAAAGGAACCCTTTGCAAGATGGCATGTTTATGCAAGCACCCTTTTTACAAATTGGCTCAACTACTTTGTTTATCAGACAACCCCCTACGAGCTTAAAGATTTAAAGGTAAACAAATAGTAAAACTAAGCCGAAAAGCAGGTATTATTATGAATATTTATGTAACCTCAGAGCAGGTAGGGCTTCAAGGCTATTGGGTAACCGATATTCTTTCAGGCATAAGCAAAGAGGCGCTTAAAAAAAATATAACCGTTGTAGATTATCAGGGTGAAAAGCCCGAAACCAATGATGAATATATCCGTCCTCTGGTGCTGGCAATAGGTCATTCCTACCAGTGGATGGAAAGCACCTGCCGTCAGATGCTTAAAAAGGGCGTTCAGCCCCTTTTGGTTAATGCCGGACAGGATATACATACCGAAATGCTTGGCGCGGCAGGCTTTGTAAGCTTTGGCATACAAAAGGCAATGTACCATATAATGAGCTATCTTGTTGCCAATAAGCGCACAAAAATAGCCTTTTTCGGCGCCCACGACGAAACCCACTCCGACCATGTTAAAATAGATGAATTTTTAAAGCTTTGCGCGCATTTTCAGTTGCCGCTTGGCTCCTCAGATGTTTATAAGGACCTTACCGTTGCCGATTGCGCCAAAAGCTTTGAGCTTAATATGCACCGCTACAATGCGGTAATCTGCTCCAGCGATGCCGCCGCAGTATATCTGCTTAAATGGCTGGAGGATAAGGGCTGCAAGGTACCTGAGGATTTATTTGTAATTGGCTTTGGCAACTCGGTTGTGTCAGAGGCAATTAAGCCCACCTTAACCACTGTGGAAAATAATTTTGTGGAGCTTGGGCATCAGGCGGTAAAGCTTCATCAGTTTTTACAGCGCAACAGTGACATTCACACCGCATCGGTTTTGGTGGAATGTCCCCTTATTGAGCGTCAGACCACAGGTACGGTTCGCTATAAAAAATCCAACCCCAAAGCCCCTTCGGGCAGTATGCCCCTTTACGATGCCGACCCCGATATTTTAACGGCATTACAGCTTGAGGAGCTGCTTCGTATGTGGGACGATATTGACAGGCAGATTGTAGACGGACTTTTGCAAAACAAAACAATTATTGGCATTGCCGACGGACTTTTTATTTCGGTAAGCGCCGTTAAATACCGCATTAAAAAAATGCTCACCGCAGGCGACTTTAAAAGCAAAGAGGACCTTGCAGATGTTGTAAGGAAGTATAATATTGTTTAGGCTGACCAATAGATATTCTCAACTCGGACATCATGGGACAAATCACAGAACCGTCCCCTGTCTTCTATATTTATAATTTTGTTAATTCAAGTTTAGAGCCAAAAAAAGTTAATAAGTGGACTGATGAAATCTCAAAAGACCGTTTTATAAAAGGAGCGTATGTTTATGAATAGGAAATCCTTTTTTCAAAAAATCATATCTTTATTTTTAGTTATTATCATAATAGTTAGTTTCAATTCCGGTTGTAAACATTATGATATAGGTCCTGGCGATGAGGATAATCTTTATTAT